>JALUVB010000233.1 GCA_027021085.1 bacterium | reverse complement strand
AGTAAGCAGTAAGCAGGGATGGGAACTTAGTATCCTGGTTTCCGGGTAATCTTGGTTTCCCACCTTTTTCCCGACCCCGATTTTATGGAGTTAGGCAGGGCCTCTCGGATTTGACTTATGGGGACAGTGCCCATATAATCACTCAGAATGTTCAAGTATACTCTTCTGCTTCTGTCCGTTCTCTTTTTGCTGGCTTTTCCTGAGTTCTCGCCGGCTGCCCCGGATTATGTTCCGGATAAGCCTTACCCTCAGAAGTTGCAGAAAACGTACACGCTTAAAGATGGGCTGGCGGGAGATGATGTCAGAGCTGTGCTGGTGGATGAGGAAGGGAACGTATGGCTTGATACTGATGGAGGGGTGAGCCGGTTTGACGGAAAGATATGGAAGACTTTTCCGGCGGGCACAGGGCCGGTTGCCGGGAGGCGGAAAGCTATTCGGGAATCGGCGGAGAACTATAAAAAAATAGAGGGCATCCCCTGCGATGATATCACGGTGGTGGCAGTGGGTAAGGGAGGAGAAGAGTGGTTTGGGACCAGCAGAGGGGCAATAAGGCGAACATCGGCGGGATGGGAGTATTATGCGGGGAGAAGATGGCTCCCCGATGATTATGTGAATGATATAGCAGTGGGAGAGGGCGGTGCTGCCTGGATAGCTACTAAAAAAGGGGTCAGCAAGATTTATACCCGGAGCATGACCCTGAAGGAAAAGGCAGAGTATTTTGAAAAGCTCACCCGTAAGCGGCATGTGCGCTACGGGCTGGTCTCGGATTGCGGGTTGCGGAAGCCGGGCGACCTTTCTACTTTTTATCTGCGGGATAGTGATAATGACGGTCTCTGGACCGGGATGTATGTGGCGGCGGAGGCTTTTCGCTTTGCGGTTACGGGGGAGGAAGAAGCACGCAGGTTTGCCCGCCAATCCCTGTTGGCGCTCATCCGCCTGGAAGAGATAACCGGGATAAAGGGGTTCGTGGCGCGTTCCATCAGCAAGGAGAAGAAAAAGAAGGGGGAATGGCATCTTGCCAGTGACGGGGTATGGTACTGGAAGGGGGATACCTCCAGTGACGAGATTGTGGGGCATTTCTTTGCCTATTCTGTATATTATGACCTGGTGGCAAACGGAGAAGAGAAGAAACAGATTGCCGGGGTAGTAAGCCGTATCATGGACCACATCATAGACAATAAACTGGCACTTGTTGATGTAGATGGCAAGCCAACCAGCTGGGGAAGGTGGGCGGAAGAATATTTTAAACCAGTGGACTGGTTCTTCGAAAAGGGGTTGCAGTCACTGGAGATTCTTTCCCACCTGAAGGTGGCTTACCATATCACCGGCAACCCCCGCTATGCCAGGGTTTATAATGAGCTGGTTAAAAAAGGTTATGCCCGGAATACAATAAGGCAGAAAATAAATATCCCCGGACAGGTAAATCACTCTGATGATGAGCTGGCTTTTCTCTCTTACTATCCGTTGTTGCTTTACGAAAAGAATGCGGAACTGCGCAAAATTTACCTGAAGAGTATTACCCGCTCCTGGAATATTGAGAAGCCGGAGAGAAACCCCCTATGGAATTTTATTTACCGTGCTTCTTTTGGCAAAAGAGTGGATTTTGACCCGGAAGGAGCCATGCAGACTCTCAGGGAGATTCCCTTAGACTTAGTTACCTGGACGGTCCGGAATTCCCAGCGCAGGGATATCAAGTTTCGTTTCTACAACGACCGGTTTGGCAGGAAGCAGACCTGGAAGGTGCTTCCCTACTACGAGCGTCCTATTATGAAATGGAATGAAAATCCCTATGTGGTGGATGGAGGAAATGGCGGGTATAGCGAGGAAGCAGGGACATTTTTCCTGCTTCCCTACTGGATGGGACGTTACCATGGCTTTATCAAGGAAATGAAAAAGGAGGGGGGAAATGATTAGGAAGATACTGGTAAGCATATTTATAATCGGGGTTTATTCTCTCAGCATGTTCGGCGGAGAGGAAAAGGTTGCTGGCAAGAAGCTTATCTTATGGTCCCAGCCGGTTAAGACTTCTGATGAATCCGTAATCAGGGGCCGTTATAAGCATTACAGGAGCTTCCTGGATGGACTGATTTATACCACGGGAGTAACCTGGAAAACAGCGGGAGAAAATTTCGATAAATTGGTGGAGAAAGATTACCGCGGTGTTCCACTCAGAAAGCGGGTGGAAATTGCCCGGGAAGAAGGTTTGCAGGATAATTTCATAGATATACTCCTATTTGCCCGCCAGGAATTGCAATGGGTGGATGAGGAGAAATGGTCTGCGGCAGTAGCCCTACTCAGCCGGGTGGCCTCCAGGGCTAAGGATATAGGATGTGTGGGAATCAGTATAGACGTAGAGCCCTACGGGGTGCGGAATGGGAAGGGACGTATTTTCAGCACAGGGCCGAGCAATTTAGCGCTTAAACGGGGAAAGGAAATAGGGGAGGCTATATTTAAAGAGTTTCCTAAGGCAGAATTGATGCTCATCTTTCCGGCCAGTTTTATGACCAGGAAGAATTTCCTTTACTTCGTCAGGGGGCTGGCAGAGAGTCCTATTAAAAATATCCATATGGGCTGGGAGGAGTATTATTATTCGACAACCCCGGAGGAAATCAAGGCACAGGACATGATTTATACCCTGATGATGATACTGGTAATGAAAAATGACCAGAGACTCTTGGAGAAATGCGGTATTGCCCCCGGAATCTGGCCGGGTATCCATGAGAACCGTAGCAGGTTGACCCCCCGCGAAGTTAAAACTGAGGTAAGAGAGGTATTTAAAATAGCCAAACGCTATGTCTGGCTCTTCCCGCCGGGAGTGGATTGGCTAAGAGAAACCGATTACATAGAAGCTATCAGGCCGAGCAGCAAGGAAAAGCATTTTCCCTACAGTAACAGGTATGTATATAAAATAGAGTTTATCCCGGGGGATAAATCCGGCAAAGTCCCGGGCAGGATAGAGTTTGATAAAGAAAACCTGGAAAGTCTACTAAGAGTTTTATTCCAGGATGTCACTACCTTCATGTATCAGGAAGGAAGGCAGAAGATACCTTCCCGTATCTCGGGAAAAGCAATGGAGATAAAAAGGGACTTCCTTCTCCCGGAGAAATCCTACTTGTTGATATATTTATCAGATAATACTGTGGTGCCCTTGCTGTATCGAGGGGATAATGTATTCAGGTTGTATACCGGGGAAAAACCGGGCGGGAGAGCAGGGAATAGCTCTAACCGATATACTGATGAGAAATATTTTATCGATTTAGAGCTGGGGAATACCAGGGCTTTACTGAGTAAATTGCTTTTGGCAAAATAAACACTCAAATCAGCATGTTATTAAATAAAACAGGAGGTTCGCATGGGTAAAAAAGAAGACCCGTTAATTCGTTACGAAGGTAATCCAATACTAACACCGGAACAGATGCCTTTTCGCTGCTATTCAGTATTTAATGCCGGTGCAATACGGTTCAAGGATGAATACTTGCTGCTGCTGAGGGTGGAAGATTATTCCAGGCGCACTGATTTCTACGTGGCTACAAGTAAAGACGGGATTAACTTCTCGGTGCGCAGTGAACCGATTAATTATCCCCTTACAGAGATTGAGAAAAGATACAGGAAAGGGCACAGGTTTGATATGCGCATAACCTACCTGGAAAATACCTATTATGTCTGCCATGCGCTCTGGCTTGACCCTGGGTGTATGATTGCCATGGCAAAAACAGAAGATTTCGTAAATTTTGAGCCATTACCTTATACCTCGGTTCCTTCAAACCGGAATGCAGTATTATTTCCCGAGAAAATAAACGGGCTGTATGCAAGGCTGGAAAGGCCGCAGAATATAGATGGTTCCGGAATTATGTGGGTGAGTTATTCGCCGGATTTGGTGTACTGGGGGAAGTCAATGCCCCTGGACATCCCGGTGACCCCATGGTCAGGGAAGAAAATTGGGGCTGGGACGGTTCCTATCAAGACAAGAGAAGGTTGGCTGGAAATATACCATGGCGTAGGAGGCACATGTTCTACCGAGAACTATTACCTTGGGGTGGCTTTGCTGGACCTTGATGACCCTTCCAGGGTAATTGCTGCTCCCAGAGAATGTATACTGGCGGCGGAAAAGGAGTATGAATGTATTGGACAGGTGCCAAATGTTGTTTTTACCTGTGGTGCCATTGAGACAGACGACGGTAAATTAAATATCTATTATGGGGGGGCAGACACCAGAATATGCCTGGCTCAAACTACTATTGATACGCTTATAGATTACTGTCTTAAAAGATAAAAAGTAAAGGGTAAATGATGGGCAAGAAAAAGAACCTTATTGTGATTATGACGGATGAACATAGATACGATTCCCTTGCCTGCATGGGGCATCCCATAGTAAAAACACCGCATATAGATTCTTTGGCAAAGGGCAATTTTATATTTGAAAATGCTTATTGTGTCTCGCCTTTATGCGTTCCTTCCCGGGTAAGTTTTTTCACCGGGCAATACGTGCACAGAACGCGTTCTGTTTCCAATGCCATGAAATGCCACATTGGATTGGCCCAGGCATCTTTCATTAGGATTTTAAAGGAAAATGGATACAAAGTTGGGTTAGCCGGTAAGAACCATGCTTTTACAGACGAATACCTGGGGAAATGGTTTGATTACAGGGAGGAATACGGGCATCACGGGAAAACACACGGGACCATCACGGAGACAGACAAAAAAATTGCTGAATGGAGGAGAACAGAAAAAAGATTTAAAGATATTTCTGCACAAAAAAGCTATGGAATAATGGAGGGGTTGGTTCAGGAGCCGGAGCCATTTGCTGAAGAATATTGCATTTCGCATAGAATCGCTGAGGATGGAATACGGTTTGTTGAAGAAAACAGGGATAATCCGTTTTTTTTATACTTCTCGTTTCCGGACCCGCACTGGCCAAATGTGGTCTGCGAACCGTATTATTCAATGTACAATCCGGAGGACATAAAACTGGAAGCTCTGGATATAGACTGGGATGAACACCCCTTTAAACATTACGTGCAGTCGCAGGCTTATGACTATCCTGCCTACTCGGAGGCAGATATAAAACGAATACTGGCCACCTATTACGGGCAAATAAGTTTTATTGATAAAGCGGTAGGAATGCTTTTAAGCAGAATTAAAGAATTGGGGCTGGAAGAGGATACCCTGGTAGTATTTACGGCAGACCACGGGAATTTTGGCGGGAGATATGGTTTGGTGGGAAAAACCGGGGGGTTTTATGAGGTGCTGGTTAAGATACCTCTGATTATGAAGATCCCCGGAATGCAGGGCAATACAGTGGTTAAGGCACAAATTAGTAATATAGATATCATGCCCACTATATTTGAATGCCTGGATTTGCCGTTGGTAGAAGGTGTACAGGGTAAATCATTCTTTGATATTATCATGCGCCAAAAAGCCTCCCACCGGGACGAAGTTTATGCTGAATTAGGCACCCCGGAATTTCCTCCTCCCGTAATGAGCAAGGAGGAATTCCGTGTATACCAAAAAGAAAGATTGAAAAAGGATGGCATATTCTGGTTTATTGACTACACTACCAGGGGCAGGGCGGCAATGCTAAAAAAAGGCAATTGGAAATATTGCTACTATGTGGGCGACAGGGAAGAGTTATATAATCTGAAAGATGACCCCTGGGAAATGATTAATTTAGCAAATAATAAACTGTATAGAAATCAGAAAGAAGAGTTAAAAAATCACTTACTTGACTGGATTTTGACAGAACCGATGAAGTGAGGCTCTTTTCCGCTGCTGCCGGCTGAGGCCCAAAAGGTAGGTTTTGTACTATATGGTACACATTTTGCCCGGGTTTTCTTTACTGCAAGGCGAAAATTCGTCCGAATCAGGAATAACCCCGGATAAAATGGTGAGAGGGAGGGGCTTTCCATCAGGATTCCGTCCCACGGAATTGAGCTTAAGGGGTGCCACTTTATCTGGCAGCATGTTCAGCTCTTCCACGATTGGCACAAAAATTGTATCTCCTGAATTCTGGAGGTGAACGTTATGGGTTTCAAGAAAAGATGGTGCTTTCCGGGGATGCTGGTATTAATAATGCTGGGTTTTTTGCTGGGTGGCGGTATTCTTCAGTCGCCTGTTCTTTACGGGGATGAAGTGCTCTCCCTGCAGAACAGGGAGGATCCTGCCCAGAGGCTTATTTCCGATATGAGGGCGATTAACAGGCTGAAGCACAGGATAAGTTTCTGGAATCTGTTTAACGGACTGAATCTCTCCCGGGAACAGATTGAAGAGCTTATTGCCATAAACACCGAGTACAAGGAAAAGCTCCAGGAGAGTGTTGCCAAGGCGATTAAGGTTCTCTCAGAATCGCGTGCATCACTGGAAAAGTGGGAACAGGCTATTCGGGATGGCAGCTTGCCCGAGGAGAGGATGAAAGAGGCAGGAAGAGCCTCCCGTATCACAAAAGAATTTCGCCAGCAGTTTAAGGATATAAAAGAACCGTTTCTTGCCAGGCTGAACGATGTTTTTACCGATGCTCAAAAGGAAGTCATAAAGGGATTCAAGCCCTGTGTTGTTCCGCCCAATGATTTGCGTGATCCCATCAGGGTTGGACAGGCTTCCAGTAACGAGTACGCTGTGCGCATGCTTAAGAGAATTCGCAGTATTCCCTCCCAGAAGTTTTCCTTTGCCCTGGATAGGATAGTAGATGTGCACCTGGACAAAATCAGCCGCAGGTACCGGTTGACAGATGATGAGATAGCACAGGAACGTCAGCGTATGCGGGAGCTGCTCAAAAAGGTATATTACATGGACGATGTGGACTTTGAAATGAACAAAGAAGAACTGGCAGATGAGTTTAAATACAAGGATAAGCTGGAAGTACTGCGGGATGATTTACGTAATATTCAGCAGGAATTATACAGGACCCAGAAGGTTCGCGACCCTGTGGGCACAAGCAAGATTGTGCGGTATTTCCTTGACCCGGAAATAATTCCTCTTCTTCAGTATCGCTTGAATTTGTTACAGAGCAATTAGAAGAGTTATGGAAAAGGGCATAATAAGTCGGCGGGATTTCCTGAAAAACATGGCACGTTACGGCTCTGCATTTATTTCGCTTCCCCTGGCTCTGAAATACCTGGGACTGCTGGAGGAGAATGCCTA
Source organism: bacterium (assembly GCA_027021085.1). Classification (GTDB taxonomy): domain Bacteria; phylum CAIJMQ01; class CAIJMQ01; order JAADFP01; family JAADFP01; genus JAADFP01. The sequence continues at coordinate 11,038 of JALUVB010000233.1, read as the reverse complement.
CGCAGAGTTAGTGAGGAAGAAAGCTATCCCGGGTAAGTATTACAGAAGGGTAAGCGGAAGAATGGTGCAGTGCCAGGTTTGTCCTTTTTACTGCCTGCTGGGAGATAATGCTGTTGGCCAATGCAGGACAAAAAAGAATTATAGTGGTGTGCTTTACACCCATGCCATGGATAATCCCTGTATTATCTCCGTGGACCCGGTGGAAAAACTTCCTACTGCACACTATCTGCCGGGACACAAGAGTCTCACCGTGGCTGTGGGAGGATGTAATCTGCACTGTCTATACTGCCAGAATTGGCGGCAATCCCAGGAGCGGCCGGAAAGGCTCGATACTATTCGCTTTCCCAAGGAGAGAGTCCCCGGGGCGTTGAGCCAGAAAGACATCAAAATTCTTACCTATAATTATACTGAGCCGGTAGTTTTCATGGAGTATATCCTGGAGCTGGCACATTATTCCAAGTTGAGGGGAATCAGGCATGCCATAGCCATGGCAGGGTATATCAACAAGGAACCGCTCAAGGACTTAATCTCAGTGGCTGAGAGTTTTACCATTACCCTGAAGGCATTTGATGATGGAGTCTACAGGAGGATGACTGCTGCCACGCTCAGGCCGGTGCTGGACACCATACTTGCTATCAAGGAAAGCGGAAGGTGGTTGGAGGTGGTAAACCTTATCGTTCCTACCTATAACGACGATATGAAACAAGTACGGGAGATGTGTAAATGGCTCCTGAAAAATGTAGGGCCTGATGTCCCGCTCCATTTTGCCCGCTTCGTGCCGGAATATAAACTTAAAAATCTCCCCCAGACACCCCTTTCCACCCTGGAGAGAGCCTATAACATCGGGAAAGAGGTGGGATTGCATTATGTCTATACCACCAATGTCTCTCCCCATCCCGGCAACTATACTTACTGTCCTTCCTGTGGAACTGCCCTCATTAAACGGGTAGGCCTGAGGATTATAGAAAATAACCTGCGGAACGGGAGGTGCAGTAAATGTGGTAATGTTATACCGGGAGTATGGACGTAAAACTTTCTCGCAGTCTCTCAATTAATCTTTTCTTTGCTATCGGATTCTTCGAACAAATCGCCCAGATTTCTGCTTTCCGGCAGGTATTCGTCAATTTCAGGGGGAGCGAGCTTTCTTTCGGGCTTGTCCTCGGGGTATGGCTTCTTTTCCTGGGCGTGGGGACGCTCGTAGCGCCCCGGATAAGAAAATGCAGGACAGCTTCTCCTTATCTTTTGGCCGGGCTGGTTTGCCTGCTGGCTTTCTCTGTGCCGATTACGGTGCACCTTTTCCGGGTTGTGAGGGTGTGGATGGACAAGGAGAGCGGGGAAGTAATTCCTCTGCTCTCTCTTTCTATCAGTACAATAATTATCCTTGCTCCCTTATGTTTTCTCCTTGGCTTGCTCCATTCTGCCTCGCTTCTTTACGATGAAAAGAGGTTGCGTCTGGGTTCAGCCAGAGCCTACCTGCTGGATGCTACCGGCAGCCTCCTGGCAGGAGTTCTTTTTTCTTTCCTGCTGGTGGAGTTTTTCAATCCCATAGGGGTGGTTCTCCTGGCCAGTGGATATCTCGTCTTTTCTGTAGTTCTGGTGCTCAGGAAGTTCCTGCTCCCTTCCGTTCTCGTTTTGCTCACTTTTCTGCTTGTACTGGTCGCCATTCCTCTCTCCCCCTACCTGGAAAAGGAATCACAGGAGGCCAAGTGGAAGATATTTACCCCGGGAATGAGATTGCTGAAGGTTATCCAGTCCCGCTACGGTGAGATTGCCGTAACAAAATGGCATGACCAGTACAACTTTTACGTGGACTCGCAGCTGCAAAAATCTTATCCCGATGACTATCCTGCTGCCAGCCGTATCAATGCTGCCCTGATCCAACATCCCCATCCGCGTTCTTTGCTGATGCTGGGAGGTTCTATAGGCCAGTCGCTGAACGAGATAAAAAGATACAACCTGGAAAGGATTGATTTTGTGGAATTGGATCCCCAACTCATCAGCACTATTACCAGCTACGTGTCCACGCCAGAGATAGAAAATCTGGAATTTCATTTCATAGATGCCAGGAGGTTCGTGAAGAAGACAGAGGGAAAATATGATGTAATAATTGTTGATATGCCTGCGCCTCTTACCAGGAATGCCAACCGGTTCTACACGCTGGAGTTTTTCCAGGAGCTGAAAAAGATACTTAATCCAGGTGGTACGGTAGCGCTTGGCATGAAGGTGGATATTGACCCCCAGAAGGAGAACTTGCTCCTCTCCGCCAGTATTGTGAAGACCTTGAGAAAAGTTTTCCCAGATATACTTGCTCTGCCTACGGAAGGCTTTATCTTTGCCTCTGAGGCCAGGTTAGTATCCGACTGGAAGGTGCTCTATGAACGGTACAAACGGCTTACCGCGGGGACAGAGCCCACCAGGTTCTTCCGGCCTGAATGTTTCTCCCTGATTTACCAGGAGGGGCCTGTCAGAAGAACAAATAGCAAGATTATGCCCTATGCCGGGAGAGAGGAGGTTCGCATCAACACGGATGCAAAGCCTTCTGCCATAGGCTACATGTTTGAGGTATGGCGGTCACTCCTGGGGGAGAAGGAAAGCTTCCTGTACCGCGTTATTGATAAAATCAGGTTCTGGCACTTTGTGCTGCTTTCACTCCTGGTGTTGTTGTTTTGCGGAGGAGCCAGGATGGGAGGAAGAGAAAAAGGGAAAACCGCTGCTGTTTACTCCGCAATAATGTGCCTGGGGGTTTTTGGCCTGACAGTTGAAATTTCCGTGCTTCACGCCCTGCAGAGTGCTTTTGGCTTTGTCTATCTTTACATAGGGATTTTCAATGCAGCTTTCATGGGAGGGTTGGCGCTTGGCTCGGTCTGGGCATTAAAGCATAAAGAATGGCAGATGAGAGGGCTTTTGGCCTGTGTATTCGTTGCCTTGCTTATATTGGGACTGGCTGCGGTAACAGTAAAATGGATGGCTATGCTGGGAGATTCTCTCCTGGTAGTTGCCTGCCTGTTGAACCTGGCAGCGGGAGCTGGCGTGGGGGCAGCTTTCCGCTTTGCCCTGGCTGCAAGAGACGATGCTGCCGCTTCTGCCGGCAGGCTTTACGGTGCTGACCTGATAGGCGCTATGCTGGGAGCATTGCTCATAGGTTCTGCTGCCTCCATTACCCTGGGACTGGTGGCTTCTTTTGCTGCTTCTGCGGTTATCCTGGGAAGTTCCGCGCTCAGCTTACTCATTTTTTCCCGGGATGAGAAGACGGGAAAGAGATTAAACTGGTATGAGGATAATATAGAATAGTAAACAGTAAGCAGTAAGTTAATCGCCTGGTATGCGGAAGACAGTTTTTGCTTTTGCATTTAAGGTTTTTCAAATATGTGGATTCCCCGGATAAGCGCGGGATAATTCTGTTAAAATGTAGGTATGAAAAAAATACTGATTGTTGAAGACGAGGAGAGAATGAGGGAACTGCTCATTCGCCAGTTGAGCAAGGAAGGATACAGGGTGGAGGGAGCAGGAGATGCTTACGAAGCATTGGATAAAGTGAAGAGAAGCTACTTCCCGGTGGCAATTGTGGATTTAAAGCTTCCTGGCATGGATGGCTTAAGGCTTATGGAAGAGATTAAAAAGAGGGAACCTTCTACGGAAACTGTTATTATTACCGCATACGCTACGGTGGAAACCGCGGTGGAATCTCTTAAAAAAGGAGCCAGGGACTATTTGACGAAACCTTTCAAAACAGAAGAATTGAAGCATATTCTTGAGCAGATATTCCAGGAGCAGCAGCAGAAGGAGGAAAACCTTTATCTCAAAACGCGCTGGCCAGAGAAAATAACCTTTAAAGATTTTATATATACAAGTAAAGCCATGCAGGATATTATAGATAAAGTTAAAAAAATACTGGATAAGGAGGTTACGGTTCTTATCACGGGAGAAAGCGGCACGGGAAAGGAGCTAATAGCCAGGATTATCCATTATGAAAGCAAGAGGAAAAACAAGCCCTTCGTGGTGATAAACTGTGCCTCTCTCCCGGAGAATTTGCTGGAGAGCGAGTTGTTTGGACATGAAAAAGGTGCTTTTACCGGAGCCACTGCCAGAAAAATCGGTAAATTTGAGTTTGCGGAGGGAGGCAGTGTATTCCTGGACGAAATAGGGGAGATGTCTCCTTCCTTGCAGGGTAAGCTTTTGCGGTTTCTTCAGTATAAAGAATTTCAAAGGTTAGGGGGAAACGAGACTATCAGGGTAAATGTAAGAATAATCGCAGCCACAAATCGCGAGCTTAAAAAGAGCGTGGAAGAAGGCAAATTCAGGGAGGACCTTTTCTATCGCCTGCATGTATTCCCGATTTTTATTCCACCCCTGCGGGAACGCAGAGAGGATATACTGCCTCTGGCAGAAAACTTTCTCAGGAAAAAGTATCCTCAAAAGAAACTTTCTCCAGAAGTTCTGCCTATTCTTAATTCCTATTCCTGGCCTGGAAATGTGAGAGAGCTGGAAAATGTGCTGGAGAATGCTTCTTTAATTTCCGAAGGTGAGAAAATTCTTCCTTCTCATATCTCTCTTCCCCAACTCTCTCTTTTCTCTTCTGAAAAGAGAAGGGGGACCATAGAAGAAGTAGAAAAAGGGCTCATAGAGGAAGCCCTGAGCATGAGCAGGGGTAACCAGACCCAGGCTGCCAGGCTGCTGGGAATAACCCGTCGCACCTTAATCTATAGAATGAAGAAATACGGCATAAAATTTGCAGAGTAAATGGTTGATGAGAATATTTGCCGTTTTGCTGTTACTGGGTGCACTAATTTCCCCTCTTTTTTCTGAAGGGGAAGCAGTAACAGAAAAAGAGAAGTTTGTTGCTTCCATTCTCTGGTTGGAGGGAAGGAAAGAAGATATTTCCCGGCAGATGCAGAGTGTAATCCGGAAAATGGAAATTTACAAGAAAGAATTTCAGAAGGGAGGAAAGAAATTTCGTCCCTATTTTTATCTTTCCTCTCTTCGCAGGAACCTGTCTCTCCTGCATACTCTTTCAGAGGAGTATAAGAATATTGAAATGGAAGAGTACGGTATATTTTCTGCTTATCTCTCCTGGGCGGAGAAAAATTGGGATAAACTTTCAAAAAAAGAAAAGGAAGAGGTAAAAGAAGACCTGGAAAATCTTTTTATTCTCCTGGATAATCCTTAAGCCTTGTTCTTCTTCAGACGGTAAAAAGAGTATTGATATTGAGGCGTGTTTTCTACGCTCTCCACACTTTCTTTAATTCCGCGTTTATTTTCCTTCCTTTTTCCGAGGAGGGGGAGGGCTTTTCCTCAGCAGGAGGCAGTACGGGGGGCTTCTCGGGGAAAAGTAGTGATCTCATTTCTTTTGTGGAAAGAAGCTTGCTGCCGTGAAGTCTGACAAAATCCCGGATTTCCCTGTCATCGGTTACCACGGTGATCTTCCCGGGGGATTTGGCACGTTTCACCTGTCTTTTGATATAATCATCAGCTGATTCCTCCCCGCTGAAGATTACCTTGACACCTTTCTCTCTGAAACGGGCAGGGGTGGGCCCTTCTTCTCCGTCAAATACCACGAGCATTTCCTGGAAATGCTTTCTTTTTTCTCCCAGTTTGCGCACCATTATATCCCTGGCTCTGTCTATCTTTTTCCCTTTAAGACTTGGTAATTGATGCAGCAGGTTATAACCGTCTACTATTAGCATAGTGCAAAATAATCCTAAAAATAAAGCAACAAAGTAATGAATGGCTTTCTTTCTTGCTCTCTCTTATCCATCACAGGCTACTTCTTATGCAGTATTTCCTCTGCTATCATTTTATAATTTATTCTTTCTCTGGTAAAGGGGGGCGAAAAGTGTTAAAAAATAACAAGATTGTGTATAATTAATTGTGGGTGAATTGAAAATAGGAGTCCTGGGTTCTACCAGCGGCACAGACCTGGAAGGGGTAATAAAAGCAATAAAAGAAGGCAGACTTCAGGCCGAGATTGTAGTAGTGATATCTGATAAGAAAGGTGCCTATATCCTGGAAAGGGCAAGAAAACATAAAATAGAGTCAATTTATATTTCTCCTGCCAGGTTTTCCTCCCGGCAGGAATTTGATGCGGAAGTTTCCCGGCTGTTAAGAGAGAGAGGGGTGGAAGTGGTGCTTCTCATCGGTTACATGCGAATTCTCTCTGCTTCTTTTGTCAACGAGTGGAAAAATCGCATTATGAATATCCATCCTTCGCTTCTTCCCGCTTTTGCAGGGGGGATGGACTTGAATGTTCATGAGGAAGTTATAAAAAGAGGTGTAAAAGTTACCGGATGCACGCTTCATTTTGTGGATGAGGGCGCAGACACGGGCCCTATAATCCTTCAGAAGGCGGTAGAGGTGAATGAAGAAGAAACCCCGGGGACCCTCAAGGCAAAAGTGCAGAAAGCAGAGCAGGAGATAATAGTAAAGGGTTTGCAGCTTTTTTCCCGGGGAAAGCTCAGAGTGGAAGGAAACAGGGTGAAGATACTTGATTAAGGAGGTGTTTATGAAAAAGATTTTGGGAGTGGCATTGGTTGTTTTTCTTAGTTTACCCCTTTTCGCTGACCTGGCGGAATACGTTCCCTCTTCCCTGCATGTTTACAGCGAGGCTAAGAATCTGCAGTACGCAGTTGATTACGCAGGCAAAAAAGATTCCCGCTTTATTGCTACTTTGCAAAAGGTAAACATTGATACTACAAAGCCCATTGCTTACTACTATCTTTCTCTTCCTGATTCTTATGGATTGACAGCTTATTTGAAAGGGAAAACCCTGCCTGAGGATTTTGTCTCCTCGCAGGCAGAAGAATACCAGGGAATAAAAATTCTCTCCCTAAAAACCCCTTTAAAAGGACTGCGTTATGCTCTCCGGTATAAACGTTTGCTTATCCTTACTTCTGATATTCCTACGGCAAGGGATATCATCAAGGTTATAAGGGAAGGAGGGAGTTTATCCCAGAGAAAAGAATATCATAAGGCATTAAAAGAATTTGGCGGAGGGGAGTTTATTGCCTTTATAGATTTAAAAGCTTTAGTTAAAAATTTCTCTCCCTTTTTAAACTTGATTTCCCAGGGTATCTCCCAGAAAAGCACGGGTGCTCTTACTGATTTGATAGCAAAAGTTAACATAAGAAAGGCGAAGGAAAAGCTGCAGGAGTTGGATTATGTGTTTTTGAATGTAAATCTGGGAAAAGAAGGTATTCTGGTAAAAAAAGTAGTCTATTTCCAGAGATTGCAGGATTTGCCTGCCCAGAAACTGGATTACTTTTCTCTGCTTCCCCGGGAAAGCATCTTCGGGGCAGATTTCCTGCTGGACTTCCAAAATACGGAAGAAATAAATAAGTTCTATCAGGAGCTGGAAAAAGAAGGAGCATCTCTCAGCCAGGAAGACAAAGACAAGCTGGCAGAAATGAAAAAATCTACCCTGGAATTCCGGGAAAAAATTAAAGAGTCCATGTACCCTGAGGTAGGAATAAGCGGCAGTATGGGAGAAGACGGCTTCCCCTCTGTTCTGGTAGTAGGCAGGGTGAAGAAAGAGGAGTCTTTCAAGGAACTGGTAGAATCTCCCCGGAAATTTTCCCCCCTGGCTAATATCCCTGCGGATAAACTCCAGGTTCAGAAACTGCCTGAGGTAGATTACCTGGGAGAGAAAATCAAGGGATACGAGATAACTCTACCGGAAAAAACCGCAAGAGCACCCCAGAAAATAAAGGTGTTTCTTATCCTTAACGGGAAATTCTTTTTGCTAAGCGTGGGAAAGGATAATGCGGCTATAAAAAATGGCTACAAGATTATAAAAAAGGGTGGCGAAAGCTTGCAGGATTCGCCCCAGGTTGCCCATATATTTAAATCCCTTCCCTCCCGGGTTTCGGCAAAGATTTATTTCTCTCCTGCCCAGATTATCTCCATGATTACCAAGCGACCTTTTCCATCCAGGGGATTGGGAGGGGTGATATATGCAAGAGATAATAAAATAATAACGGAAATTAGATGTGATAAGGAAATGCTGTCTTCTATTTTTGCGATTCCCAGAAAAATAGATTAAATGGCGATCCCCTTCATTGTGCGAGAAGCAAGAGAAGAAGATATTGAGAAAATATACGAGATAGAGAAAACAAGCTTTCCCTATCCTTACTCTCCCTGGGATTTTCGCTATTACCTGGAAGTGGAAAGCGAGTATTTTTTTGTGGCAGAGTCGAATGGAGAAGTTATCGGCTACATAGTAGCCACTTTATGGAGGGATTTGATAACTATTGTTTCCCTTGCGGTTACTCCGGAAAGAAGGCAGGAAGGAGTGGCGACTGCATTACTGGAAAGTGTGGAGAAAGAGTGCATGGATAAGGCGCAGCGGATAGAACTCCAGGTGAGGGTGAGTAATAAACCTGCTATTGCCCTTTATGAGAAAATGGGATTCGAGAAAGCTGACCTGATTCCTCATTATTACCGGGATGGAGAAGATGCCTATCTTTTTTACAAGAGGCTAAATACGGTCAAAAATTCGACCTCGTAGAACTTTTAAGATACGACTTCTGAAAGCATTATAGCAGGAGGTAAAAATGGCTAATCAACAGGAAGTAAAAGTGCCCGTACTGGGAGAGGACATTAAAGAAGTGGAGGTCTCCTTCTGGTTAAAAGAAGCAGGAGAAACGGTAAAAGAAGGGGAAGAAATAGTAGAGGTGCTCTCGGACAAGGCAGTATTCAGGATTTCTGCTCCCGGAGCAGGGAAGCTGGAGAAAATATTAAAGAAGGAGGGAGAAAAAGTGAAAATTGGTGAGACCCTGGGGGTAGTGGTAGGGGAGCCGTAGGATGGATCATAGTGTAAGAGTTGTGAGTCCCCAGTCCTGAGTTGCGAGTTCCGCCTGTGCCCCCATGTTAGACTATAGACATCAGACTTTAGACAGGAAAGACACATGATACGGGGGACCAACTCACTATTTACTGTGAACTGTTTACTATTTACTATCTTCCCTCACTACCCGCTACTCACTCTGTTCACTGCTTACTGTTCACTATTCACTGTTTACTGTTCACTATTTTCCCAGTCTACAGTCTAAAGTCTATGGTCTAAGGTCTAAAATGTTCCCCTCGCTACCCGCTACTTACTACTTTCTCCCCATTCACTATTCACTTTTCACTGTTTACTGCTTACTATACCCCTTTCTACTTTACTGGATGAGGTTAAGGAAAAAGGGAAGGTTTTTGCCGATGAGGATGGTAAAGATAGATAGGGAAAAGAGAAAAAATAAAATTCCCATTGCTATCAGGACTAAAAAGGGAATGAAATAAACAAAGACAGCAGTTCCGCTTTCCAATCCATAGTTATTTTTTATAATGTAAATCTGCAGAAAGATTATCCAGAAAAAAATGATGGGAGAAATGATGCCTTGCAATCCCGTAAACTGGAAGGAGCGGGAAAGTATATTGAAGGAGGGAAGAAGGCAAAGAGGAAATAAGCTTAAGAGGAAGGAATTGAGGAGATTTCCCGGCCTGCCTTTTCCCTTAAATATTTCGGAGATAAAATGGTAGAAAGAGGAGGAGAAGAACAAGATAAGCAACAGGTAAAGAAAAAGTAAGATAGAAAATAAAATGTAAAGAGTGGGGGAGATGTAAGAAAGGGAAAAGCCGAGAGAAAATGCAGATAGCAGAGATATAAATAAGGAAAGGGTAAATGGTTTCCTTTCCTGTTTCAGTAGAAAAAGCGGGTGAAAAAACAGGTTGTAGAAACTTTCCAGGAAGCTCATGGTTGTCTAAAAAGAGGCAGGTAATAGGGGAGAGGATCTTTTTTAAGGTAGTATTTCCAGTTGAATAGGGCGTCTTCTCTTAATTCAAATAACCTTTGCCATCCTTTCCGTTCCCTGATAAATACAGGCTCTCCCTTTATCCCGGCCAGGTCTTTAGCTATCGTTTTTGCTTCTTCAAGGTTTCCCAGGTAGTCAACAAGGCCTAACTTGTATGCCTGTTCCCCGGTAAAAATCCTGCCGTCTGCAATATTCTCCCATTTGCCCTTTACTTTGTTGCCTCTTCCCTTTTTTACTGCGCTTAAAAATTGCTGGTAGGCATTGTCCACCAGTTTCTGGAGTATCTCTCTTTCTTCCGGGGTCATTTCCTTGGAGCTTGAGCCTATATCCTTGTATTTCCCGCTCTTTATGCTTTCTGCCTTTATCCCCAGCTTTTGCATCAGTCCCTGGAAATTCATCAGGGGAATTATCACCCCGATACTGCCGGTAAGAGTACCCGGGTCAGCTACAATGACATCGCAGGCAGAAGCAATGTAATAGGCTCCGGAAGTGGCGATATCTCCCAGGGAAGCAACTACTTTGATGCCCTGTTTCTTGAGCCTTTCTATTTCCTGGTATATCTCCTGCACTGCTGCCACCGTGCCCCCCGGGCTGTTTATCCTGAGGATTACAGCCTTGACAGTTTTGATATTTGATAGTTCCCTTAGCTTGCTTACCACGTAGTCACTGCCCTGGGGTGTAAAGCGGAAAGGTGCAGGCTGTTCAATCTGTATAGGACCGTAAATCTCTATGATGGCAATATTGCCTTCCTCTTTAACCGGGAAGGAAGGTCGGGCAGTGCGCAGGGAAGGCGCAGGGGCAGGAGTATACAGGACCCCCACCACGATGCTTCCTACCAGAAGGAGAATGATAAGAAAGGATAGAACTTGCTCTCTGTGCAATCCTTATTTTTCCTCCATCCAGGGCATCATTTTTCTGAGCTCTTCTCCTACTTTTTCTATGAGATGATGGTAAGATTTTTCTTCCAGCAGTTTGAACATGGGCCTGCCGGCCTGGTTTTCCAGTATCCATTCCCGGGCGAATTCGCCGGATTGGATTTCCTTGAGTATCCGTGCCATTTCCATTTTTACCTGGGGGCTAATCACGCGGGGTCCGCGGGTAAGGTCCCCGTATTCAGCGGTATCGCTTACTCTCTTCCTCATGCCGGTTATGCCGTACTGGTATATGAGGTCTGTGATAAGTTTTAGTTCATGCAGGCATTCAAAGTAGGCTATTTCCGGTTGGTATCCTGCTTCTACCAGGGTTTCAAA
>JALUVB010000232.1 GCA_027021085.1 bacterium | reverse complement strand
TAAAGCAACAAAAAAAGAAATATTCATTGAAATATAATATCAGGGTACCTGACCCTTTTTAAAAACAGTCCCTGCGGAGGGAGAGTAGGCCCGGCATTCTCTCTTCTGCCGGAAATAAGGATTTCCTTTATTTTACCGGGAGGAAACTTCCCCCTTCCCACTTCCACCAGGGTGCCCATGATATTCCTCACCATTTGCTTGAGAAAAGCATTCCCCTCTATCTCTACTTCCAATATATTCCCCCGGTAACTAACCCAGGGTAAGGCTACTTTTCTCCTGTTTCTAATTTCCATGCGGTATATTTCCCGCACTTTGCTTCCCGTGAAATCTTTTCCACTACAAAACGCAGAGAAATCATGTTTCCCCAAAAGATATTGACTTCCCTGCATCATCTTTTTTACCTGCAATCTAAACGGGCATGGGGTGCAAAAAGGGCGAACAAACACCGGCAAATCATTTCCTATCCACAGCAAGTAAAAATAAGTACGGGAAACAGCCGAGAAACGGGCATGAAAATCCAATGGGACTCTTTTAATACCTATCACCCTAATACTGGAAGGGAGAAGAGAATTTATAGCTTTTTTGAGATTTTCCGGGGGGATACGCGCAGGAACCAAAAAGTTTGCTGTCTGCCCCAGGGCATGCACACCCGCATCAATTCTGCCCTGACCAATAAGCTTAACTGCCTGCCGGAATATCCTGCCTAAAACATTCTCTATGGTTTCCTGGACAGTTGGCTTATCTCTTTGCTTCTGCCATCCGAAAAAATGCGTACCCTGGTACTCTAAGAGGAGAAGATAGTTGTTTTGCATACATTATCTCTTTCGCCGGGCAGGCAAAAGGAAGACAAGCTCCATAAGGATAAGAAGTATCACCAGAAGGAGAAGCGTAATAAGCAGCAGGATTTGCAACGATTCCACCCTGCTGGCAGAAGTCAGGAATGAGATTACCCCTCCCTCCAGGAGTTTATGCACCCCAATTATTACTTTCCCCAAAAAGATTAAGGTGAACCCTACTAAAATAAGTGTTAAGGTGAGGAGAAAATTTTTCATCCTTAAACAGCAGAATTAACATACGCACCTTTTCTTATGCACTGAGTACAGGCCCAGACCTGCTTTCTTTCTCCCTCCTTTACAATCTTAATCTTTTGCAGATTAGGCAGCCATCTTCTCTTTTTGCGATTGGTAGCGTGGCTAACTCTGTTGCCGGTCATTGGCCCTTTTCCACATAAGTAACAAACCCTGCTCATTTTTACCCCCTTAGCTAAATTTACTCAAATTATTATCCATAGTATTTACCCAGATTCCTTAAGAATGCTATTATACCACACCATTCCCCAAGATTCCTCCCGCAACTTAGAAACCCCCGCCTGTATCTCATATCCTCCCTAACTACTAACTACCCGCTACCCGCTACTTCCCCACCATTTACTATTTACTGTTCACTGTTTACTATTTACTGCTTACTATCTTCCAGTCTACAGTCTAAAGTCTATGGTCTAAAGTCTAAAAT
>JALUVB010000231.1 GCA_027021085.1 bacterium | reverse complement strand
GCGAAAACAGGCTGTATAGGCAACCAACCTGACCGGCAGGTCATCCTCCTTCAGCACCTCTTCCCGGAAAAGGTTGGTTACCGGCACTTCTGCCGTGGGCACCAGGAAGAGCTCCATATCCGTGTGAAACATATCCTCTTCAAATTTAGGCAGCTGGCCTGTGGCAGTCATGGAGGAGCGATTCACCAGGAAAGGAGGATAAACCTCTTCGTATCCCTGGCGGAGATGCACATCTATCATAAACTGTATCAGCCCCCTGGCCAGAAGGGCTCCCTCTCCCCAGTAAACGGCAAAACGCGAGCCTGATATCTTCGCGGCTCTCTTAAAGTCAATTATTCCCAGCTCTTCTGCAATGTCCCAGTGGTGCCTGGGAGTAAAAGAGAAGCGGCGCGGTTCTCCCCATTCCCTCACCACCTGGTTGTCTGCCGATGTTTTTCCCGGAGGGACGGAGGAATGCGGGATATTGGGAATACCCAGGAGGGCCTCTCTCACTTCCCGTTCCTTCTCCTCTACCTGTTTCTCCTTCTCCTTGATGAGAGAGGAGATTTCTTTAACTTCCTGCATGTAGGCATCTACGTTCTCGCCCTTTTGCTTCTTCCGCCCAATTTGGCGGGAAAGTTCGTTTCTTTTATTCTTCAGGGGTTCCACTTCTCTAAGGAGTCTTCTCCTCTCTTCGTCAACTTTTAAGAAATTCTCCAGAATTTCGCTGTCTTCCCCTCTTTTCTCCAGGCTTTCCCTGACTATCGCGGGGTTTTCACGTACAAATTTTAAATCCAGCATGACGGTTATAAGTTTACCATTTTTGGGCTGTTTGCGGAAGTTGCGAAGGCAGACGGGTGAATGGTGCCATGAACTGCACCGCTATCTGCCCTACAGGTATACCGTATCTCCCGGTCTATAGTCTAAGAGTTGTGAGTCATCAGTCTTGAGTTACCAGTTCCCCCTATGCCCCCGCCTGTATACTCTATCGTGCATCCTAACATTTCCCTCGCTACTTGCTACTATCCACTCCCGGGCTTATTCTTTGCTTACCGCGACCTCCGGCAAGGTAGCCTCGTCTTCTTCCTCTTTAAGAAAACACTTCTCCCAGAGAGGATCGGTCAATTTACGGTATTCTTCATTGTATTTGGGCATCTCGCCTTTTTCCACAAACTTTAGGTAGGAACCTGCTCCCTCATCTATCGGTTCTGCGCCCACTGCCTTGACTATCTTGTAGAATACCTGGCAGTTGTCTCTAATAATGCAGGGAGCCAGCAGGTTGCCGCATTTCTCGCGCGGCTGCTCCATCCAGTAATTGGATTGCCATTTCCGGATGGCAGTAAACAGGGGGGACTTTATCACGTCGGTGAGAGTTTCCCCCCGCTTGTAAACTTCGTATATATTGCCGTACCTTCTGTCCTTAAAGGGGATAAAGACACAGGGGGTAATAGTGCCGTCCCAGAGCACGTAGAAGTACCCGCCGCCTCTTGCCGCGGACATGCAGCCATCAGAAGCAGTGCCTGAGTCCCAGAAA
>JALUVB010000230.1 GCA_027021085.1 bacterium | reverse complement strand
GCTGGAAAGACGGATTCAAGGCGCTCTGGACCCTTTTCAAATACAGGTTCGTAGGATAAATGGAAGAGAAATTATTCCCGGGAGAAGATGCGTGGGATAAATGGGTGGGGGAAAATGCCTGGGGGAGATACACCTACCTTTCCGGGTATGGAAAAGTTTTGAGAGAAATATTTAAATTCCCCTCTTTCTATCTTATAAAGAAAGAAGAAAACAGGATAAAAGCCGGCTTTCCCTTGTTTCTGCTAAAAAACTTAGCCGGAAAGCGGTACCTGCTTTCCCTCCCCTTTTCCGAATACGGAGGGCCCCTGGGAGAAAGCAACTTGTTTTTGCCCGAGATAGAACAAATTTTGAAAGAGAGCAAGGCAAAATTCCTGGAGATACACGGAGGCAGGGGAATGGAGGGCTCCCTCCCTTTCCGCCCCCTCCCCCTGGGTTACTACGCCCTTCTGCCTATCAAGGACAGCAATCCCCAGGATATCCTGGACAAAGCAGGCCACAGCGTGCGAAAAAACCTTAATAAAGCTCGGAGAAACGCCCTCAGGGCAAAAAGGGAAGAAGGAGAAGAATTTATTAAAAAAGAATTCTACCCCTTATATCTCATCTCTCACAAAAGGCTGGGTAGCCCCCCCCTTCCCTTGCAATTCTTCCTTTCCCTCAATCGCCACCTTTCTCCCTGCATGAGGATAATCTCGGTAACCTACCAGGGAAGCACTATTTCTGCTCTCCTGGGCTGGTCAGTGGGAAAATCCTTCCACATAACCCACATAGTCTCTGACCATCGCTACTGGCACCTGAGGGGAAATGACCTGGCTCACTGGGCCATGATACGCTGGGCTATAGAAGAAGGGAAAGAAATATTTGACTTCGGCCCTGCCCGGTATCCGGGACAGATAAAGTATAAAGAGAAATGGGGCGTCAATTTTTACCCTTATAAATACTTCTATTACCCATCCCGGCTGGACATCTCTCCTCCCCAGGCTCATAAGGGGATCTACCGTTATCTTTCCCTTATCTGGAAATTTGCCTTACCCAAGTTTTTCACCCCCATTCCGGGGAAGTTCATAAGAGGGCATCTGGGGATATGAATTTCTGGGCAAAGCATTTTGAGGAAAGGGCAAAGAGGCTGGGAGAACTCCCCGAAGCCTGCGACCACAAAGACAGGATTGCTTTTCATGCCACCCGTAATGCGCTAAAATCTTTACTGGGAGATATAAAAGGAAAAAGGATACTTGATGCAGGATGCGGAAACGGGATAATCACAGAGTTTTTAACTGCCTACAATGAAGTCCTGGGGTTGGATTTCTCCTTCTCTATGCTGAAAATGGCAGAAAGGAAAAATTTTATCCCAATCCTGGGAGGCGCCTCCCATCTTCCTTTTAAAAACAACACCTTTGACTGTGTCCTGGGAATAGGCTTGCTGCAGTACGTGGAAAATGAGGCAGAGGTAGTGCAAGAAATGGTAAGAGTAACAAAACCGCAGGGCACGATAATCCTTAGCCTGCTGCATAAGCATTC
>JALUVB010000229.1 GCA_027021085.1 bacterium | reverse complement strand
AAAATAGAAATTGATTAGATACAGAATTACATAGAAGAGTAAAACTTCTCTCAATCATTTCTGCTTCCCGGTCTTCCCGACCTTAGACCCGGAATAAATACAAACTATATTTTCTCTACAGGGAAAATATTGGAAAGAAAGGAGATTAATGGGTGTAACATAGACCTTACAACCTTTTTCAGTAGACTATATCTTGCAACTAATTTAGATACTGTGGGAGAAAAAAAGGCATAAAGCGTGATAAAAATCCTTCCAGCAAGGTATTTCTCCAGGTAATTATCCCGCAAATAGGTGAGCATTTTTACCTCTTTTGCTAAAGGAGTTCCATAACAGGCAGTAGCAATAAAACACCCGCTACTCTTAAGTGCCTTTCCGGTCATTTTTCCAACCAGTCTCCTTTGAATTCTCTTACCCGTCTTCCCTTTACTCACTGCCTCAATATCACCCATTATCCTGGCGATTTTATAAAGTGTTCTCCTCGTCTTACTCATTTATTTCCCCTCCTCATTTCATATTGAGACCTGTCCCTTTTGTCAACCTATTGTCAACTACTATTAAATTTTATTGTCAACCACATGTTCGATCATTGGTTTTAAGGAAGGACTCAAATTTTGGATTTTTATGACTATATCAGGATATTCCTCTTTGAATACTCTAAATATCTCATCAGCAAAACCCTGGCCGATAGATTTGACCCCCTTAAAATCGAGTGTTACTTCTTTAAACTTACTAAGTCCTGAAAGTAACCTTCGTGCCTCTGAACGAGAGATGTATTCGGGCTGGAAAAGTTTTACATATACCTTAGTTTTCTCGAATTTGTATTCAAATTCCTCTGGAGCGTATTGTTCGAAAATTTCATCAAGTGTGGTCTTAGAATGTCTGCTGATTTTAAAATTAACTTTGGTCCCTTTTATAAATTTTTTTTCTTCCACATAGACATCCTTCCTTATATTGTCAAAAACGAGGTTTATTTTATGCGACCTGAATGAAACAATGTCTCCTGCCTTTGAAGTAAAAAACACACCTTCTCCTGTATGTTTTTCCTGCATAGTAGTTGTTTTTCCTTTAATAAGTTCCCCTATAGCGGCATTCTCGTCAGGCAATTCAAATTTTGTAAAGATGGAATAAAAAATACCGATTCCATAGTCTCTTATTTCAAAACTACACCGGTATTGGTCCAATGTTATCTCAACAAAGCATTTTTCCGACTGGGAATGCTCTATTGCATTGTTTAGAATCTCTGTGAATGCGTAGTGAATAATATGATATACATTGTTTTTGAGGTACTTTCTTAAGTTGAGAAGTAAATCTACCTCTTTGAATACAGTGTGTTCTTCAAGGCCCTGTAAAAAATATGTTTTTCGGAATCTTTTTAGTAATTTTATCTTCTTACCAGGAGAAGCGATTTTATAAAGTGTACCTTTCGTAGTTCCCTCTTTTATTACCTGGCCAATCTGAACCAATTTCTTAATGTGTCTATTTACAGCTTGCCTTGATATTCCTAAGAAATCAGATAATTCGGT
>JALUVB010000228.1 GCA_027021085.1 bacterium | reverse complement strand
CTGACCGGATGCGCCACAGGGGAATAGTGGATGAAAAAGACCTGCAGGATTACTACCGCAACCGTAATTTGCTCAAGGCCAAAGTAACTGCACAGCATGTTGCCAATGCAGTGCTCTTCTTCGTAACCCGCCAGACACCTACCACCGGGGCAACAATCCCCGTGGATGGCGGTTTACCAGATGCCACGCCCCGATAGCCTATGGATAGGATACAGAGCCTGATAGAAAAATGTGCTGGAGACGTAATCTCTTTCGGATTAATTGAATTTTTGGTGGAGAAAGCAGGAGCGGATAAGGTGGTTTTTTGCTTGGATTTAACCATGCTGTCCCCCGGATAAATTTAGGCCGGGTGCTTAGGGCAAAAATTGATTCTGAGGTCTGGGTTTGAATTCCTGCTACCTGTTTGGGGTATCGCGAGATGACTAAGGAAAAATTATAAAGCAGACATTGTTGCATAAAAAGGCTCCTGGAGCACTGCATTTAATGTATATTTTATGCATAAGAGGCGTTTTGGCCATGAAATTACTTTTTTAGGAGGAATGAGTACACAATTACAAGTAATTGACGTTATGAATGCCATCCTTACAAATAATATTCAGCATCATTTCCCGATAGTCTTAAAGCGTGTTGGGTCGTATGTGAAAAGATTTACCTGTTGGCTGGATTTGCAGGAGGTTATTAGAAGTATGGAGACAGAGATGACCTATATGTTTAATTTGAGGAGGGGTGCAACAAAATGAAAAAGATAGCGCAGGTTTACAGGTTAAAACCGGGTAAAAAAGAAGAATATATAAGAGCCCACCGGGAAATATGGCCGGAAATGCTGGCGTTATTAAAACAGGCCGGATGCAGGGAAATGACCATTTTCCTGCGCAGGGATATGCTCTTCATGGTAGCCGAGGTTGATGACCCTGATACTTTCAATCAGGTGGTAAACGCAAGCCCTGTAAATAAAAGGTGGCAGGCCTGGATGGCAGATTTACTGGAACGGCCTTTTGATGATGAGGAAGCAGGAATTTTTGCAGACCTTAAAGAAGTCTGGCATTTTGATGCCTATGGGGTATGATTGTATAAAAAAGTGGTAGGGAGTAGTAGAAATGCTTGAAATAAACTTAGCCGGTAAACCACCCCTGATTATCAATCAACAGGAGGCAGACGAGGTTCTTGCCTTGTTAGCCGAATGTATGAGGGAGGTTTTGCGTGGGTAAGAAGGAAACTTCCCGGAAATTCCTCTCCTTTGACCTGGGGGCTTCGGGCGGACGGGCGGTAGTGGGGATATTCCGGAATGGGAAATTGGAACTGGAAGAAGTTCACCGCTTTCCCAATGAACCGGTAAAAGTGCATCAGAGTATTTACTGGGATGTGCTGGGTCTGTTTAGTGAAATTAAAAAGGGATTAGCCCTTTTTACGAAGAGATACGGAAAGAGCTTAGATGGAATAGGTATTGATACCTGGGGGGTGGATTTTGGCCTCTTTGACAAAGATGGGCATTTGCTGGAGAATCCGCATCATTACCGGGATAG
>JALUVB010000227.1 GCA_027021085.1 bacterium | reverse complement strand
GAGGCAATCCCAAAAATCGCATTAGAAAAAAGAAGAGGTCTAAAAATCGGGGAATGAGTGGTAATGTGATTATAAAATCGAACTAAATAGTTAAAAAAGGCCACAAAAAGAAAAAGAAATCCGGAAAGACTTCAAAAAGAGAAGAAAAAAGACAGCATTCTTCTTAAAGAAAAAAAGATTTTGAGAGAGGAATTTTTTCAGTAGTCAGGAAGTATCAAAGGCAAAAGGAGTTTCAGAAAATCTTCTAAAAAGAGAAAAGATTTCTTCCGAAACACTCCAGAGTTTGATAACCAAGTACCTTGCATGACGTATAAGCCTTCCTGCAACCTGGATAAAATGCCATCTAATAGTCCGGATTCTTCTCCTTACCCATTCTCCCTGAAGAAACCCTCTTTTTAGAAGAATCATAAGATTATAAGCGATTATCCCCAGAAGAAAATATATCCGATTAGCCAGAAACTCTCCGGTAGGGACCCAATCCATACCTATATCGTCTTTTATCTCTTTTATAAAATTCTCCGCCCTACCTCTTTCTTCATAGGTATGGATTACTTCTTCTCCTCCTTCTTCCTGACTATTGGTGGATATAGCAAAATAGTTAAATCTTTCCTTATCAAAGAGTTCCAGTTGCTTTTTCTTCCATCTTAATACTACCAATCGGAAGGCTTCTTTACTTTTTCGCATGCAGTGAATGGTCTCTGCATATTCCCTATCAGTAAGATTACCTTCTCTATCCCTGAATCTTTTCCATTCCTTCTCCGGTATACTTTTTATTGTTTCCTTTACTGCTTCGTCCTGTCCCACTCCTATATAGAAAGTTATCCCTCTCTCTATGCATAAGTTAATCACCTTTGCCTGATACCCTGCACTATCACTCCTTAACCTTTTTATCTTTACTTCCCGCGGTAAGGATGCCAGACATTCTTCTATAAATTCTTTATTCTCTTCATGAGGAGCCCGATTCCCTTCCCGAAATTCTCCCTTTATACATACCCCTATCTCGCTTAACAATCCTAAAAGAGGTATGTATCCTTTCTCTCCTTTATAAGTCATCTTTGCTTCTTTTTTATTTGTCTCTATTACTGTGGCATCTATATCCAGAGTGTAAGAATTATTCTTCTCTCTTTTAAGCATCTGCTGAATTATCTTTTGATTTATCTTCTCTAAAACTTTCTCCCCACCTCCTTTCCCCACCTTCCTCAACCACCTCCCTATGGTGTCTGCAGAAGGTACCCTCCTCCATCCCATTACTCTCTTCAATACCCGGTCTTCTTTTATCACTCTTATATCTTCTAACCGGTTCCCTCCTCCGCATAGCATGAGGATTACTGGCTCCACTATCTCTTCTCCCCAGTATCCTCCATTGATACCTCGATAGGAGAGTCTCTCCCTTAACCACTGGGATGGAATTATCTCCCTTAAAATTCTACCAATCACCACTAATCCACTGTGAGAAGTTATATCTTCCTCCCCTTTTTTAAATTTGATTCCTGGAAATTTTTGCTGTATCATTTGTATCATTTTTTG
>JALUVB010000226.1 GCA_027021085.1 bacterium | reverse complement strand
GGATTGCCAGGTCAAAAGCTTTATCTCCCAGGTTTTTCTTGCACCATTGAAATATATACTTCCACCTGGCAGGTTTATTTGCCTTTTTGAGGATTTTCCAGTTGAACGTAAGCACTTCGTTCACATAAGGGCAAAACTCTACTAATTCATAAATGTTAGGGTTTACCACCAGGGTAATCTGTGCTTCAGGATACGTTTCTCTAAGCCCTCGCAGCAAAGGTGTGGTTAATACAGTATCTCCAATTTCATCTAACCGTATAATTAACACTCGCAATTTCTTTGGGCCGATTTTGTGTTTGAAGTTATACATAGAATTGATGTGCATTTTTAACACAAGATTCCAGGGTTGCTTCAATTTTCTTCATTAGTCCTTCAAAATTAAAGTCTTTTTCTACTGTGTGTCTAGCTTTCCTTCTCAATTTTTCAAATAATCCCGGATGTTCAATCAACTTTTTGATTTGGGACGCACAAGCTACAGGATCACCTTTAGAAAAAATTAAAGAATTTACTTTATGAGTCAAAATTTCTTTACTACCTCCAGTTCCCGAAGCAACTATACCTAACCCGGAAGCCATTGCTTCCAGAATGGTTATACCGAAGGGTTCTTCCCAGATGGAGGGAAAAATTAGAATATCGTGCTTTTGGTATACTTGCGGTAATTTTTCCCGCGGTAAAAATCCGGGAAACTGGATATTATTGGTCAGGTTTAATCTGGATGTGAGACGGAAAATATAAGATTCATATTGGGAGAAGGTACTCTTTCCCACAACTGTAAGACGCAGGAAGTTAAAACCCCACTTATGCACTAAAATCTCCATGGCCTTTATTGCAGTATCCACCCCTTTGTGGGGAATAATCTGCCCTACATAGAGCAGTTTAAGAGGAGCATTTAATTGTTCTTTAAACGGGAAGTTTTTTAGTTTAATTCCCCAGTGAATTACTTCGGCTCTTTTTATGCCACAACCTGCTTTTTCTGTGATGTCCTGGAGATAATTGCTGGCAAATTGTGCATAAGAAATCTTTAATTTTTTTAGGGGTATAAATCCAGTTATTTTGAAAAAAGGATAAAGGCAATATTTGCCGTAACGGGCAGGAATACGGCGAGGCGTTCCGTACCAGATTGAATACCATCGGTCATCTTTCCACCTGGAAAGCCAGCTATCGAATACATAGACACACACGGGGATTTTCATCTCTTGTGCTATAGATATTAAAGAGATTGAAAGGTGGGCTAAATTCCATACATAGATAAGGTGAGGATTAAAATCTACTACTATTTTCCTGAAAATTCTCTGATTTAAAATCTCTTTTTTGATTAAGTTAGTGGCAGAGCTAAAAATTCCTCCTGGTTTCTGTATGGGGTCAATTTTTAAAATTCGGTAAATATCGTTCTTATTCTTCCCTTCTTTTGTCCCGTAGGTGCTGGTCAACACCCATACTTGATGCCCTTTTTCCCGCAGGGCATCTACCGTTTCCTTACAACCTAATTCATACCCACCAATATAATAAGGTGGATAAAGATTAGAAAT
>JALUVB010000225.1 GCA_027021085.1 bacterium | reverse complement strand
TATAGGATTCCTTTTGTTTTTCCTCCTGATTCTGAGGTATAAGCTGCTAAGTGTTAAAGAGTTTGTTTATCTTTCCTTCTTTGTGCTTATTTTATTTGTATTATTGATTGTCTGGGAAGGTGGTGCAATAAAAGAAAGGGTCGCTGGCCTGGAGACTTCCAATTTCTTCAGTGTACAGCAAAGAATACTGATATGGAAAGATACCCTGAAAGCAGTGGCAAAGCGTCCCCTGGGTTATGGATGGGGAACTTTTCCCTACATGTTTTCCCAGTTTAGAACCTTTTCAGATCGCTTTACCCCTTTCTATGTGCATAATGAGTACCTGCAGATTGCCTGGGAAATGGGATGGTTTGGTCTGGGCTTGAGTTTATGGTTGTTGTGGAAGCTATTGGTTAGAATAAAAGTAAAAATTACGCATTCAGGTGATGAATCGTTAAAGATACTTTATTTGGGGTTTTTTGTGGGGATAATAGTGCTTTTACTGCATTCCATGGTAGATTTCCCCCTTCGTTTGCCCGCCATAGCTTTAATTTTTTCTCTTTATCTCTCTATGGGGATGTGGAAGGGGCAGGGTGGGAATAGGTTTAATAAAATGACCTTGGTACTTTTAGCAGCGGTGGTGCTTTCGGGTATTCCCTTGACTATTGCAAGTGGAGTGGCGGAGAGTTTTTTCCAGGCAGGTAAAGAGAAAGAAAAGTTTTATCCCGGTGAAGCTAAAGCATTGTATGAAATAGCCTATAAATATTATCCCTACGAGGCTAAATATGCACGGGAGATAGGGAAAATTGACTTAAATTTAGCCAGGTTGCTGCCGCTTAAAAGAAAGGGGTATTTAAGGGAAGCCAGAAAATGGTTAGAGATAGCAGTGAGGCGAAATAAGTATGATGCTTATTCCTATGTTTATCTGGCTTATGCTTACGCAGGGTTAGGAGAAGATAAGAAAGCTGGAGAGGCATTTAAAGAAGCGGTTTCCTTAAGACCGCAAGCGGGTAACTTCCATTTTATTTATGCTTCCTGGTTGATTGATAAAGATACAAAGCAAGCCTTACCTGAATTCAAGAAGGCTCTTGAGCTTTTTCACGATGGTTTTAGCGTAAAGCATGTACTGGAAAAATGCTATCCAAGAGTAAAAGTATATGATAAACTTAGAGAGCTCGTTCCCCCTGATTCGGAGAGCATATGGGAATTTGCGGTATTTCTCTGGAAAAACGGAGAAAGGGAAATGCTTGGAAAATTGGAAGAAGAATTGAGGAGTGAGGGAAGAATAAAACTTTTGAAAAGGATTGAGAAGCTGAAAGGCAACTGATGTGCTTTACCCATTAAGAAACATAAACAGAGGTTCTCCGGGAATATTTTTTGTTTTTGCCGGAATAATTCTTGCCGCTATTTTTATTCTGGCAGTTTTCCTTATTTCTCCTGTACTCTCCTTAGCTATCACCATAGCTGCAATCTTTTTTATCGCCACTTTCCTTAAGCTGGAAGTGGGTTTTGCTATCCTGATTTTTTCCATGCTGCTTTCCCCGGAGTTTAATC
>JALUVB010000224.1 GCA_027021085.1 bacterium | reverse complement strand
TCGCTACTAACTACTATCTACTCGCTACCATTTCCCCGCTACCCACTACCATTCACACTATAAAGTCTAAGAGTAAAAGAAGAGTTTTCCGGTAAGTAGAGGGGGAGAGATATCTTTGTTATAATACGGGAGAGGCGGGTGGTGCATTTTTTGTGATATTCCGCCACGCTTTTCGGGGGCTGGCCCAATCTGGTTAGGGCGTCTGGTTTGGGACCAGAAGGCTCCCGGTTCAAATCCGGGGCCCCCGACAGGTATCTTTTTCCCAGATGGAGAGGGTTTCCAGGTGGGGTGTTTGGGGGAAAAAGTCAAAGAGTTCCAGGTTTTTTAGTCTGTATCCTGCCTTCAGGATATGTCCAGCATCTTCCAGGAAGGTAACGGGGTTGCAGGAAATGTATACCAAGGCAGGAATTTCCAGTTCCAGGATTTTCTTTCTCACCCTGGGAGAAATGCCGGAACGGGGAGGGTCAATTATAAGCACCTGGATTTTCCCCTGTTTTATGTATCCACGCGCTTCCCGGAAGAAGTCCTCTACGCGGGAAGGGATAAACTGCACCCTGTCTTCCAGCTGGTTGAGAGCACAATTTACCCGCCCCCTTTCTACAGAGGCAATATTTTCCTCCACAGCGATTACCTTTTTTACTCTGTCTGCCAGCCACAAACCTATTACTCCCATGCCGGCATACAAATCAAGCACTATATCTCCGGGGTCCAGCGGCAGTATTTCCCTGAGTCTCCTCCAGAGAAGCAAGGCAGCGGCGGGATTGGTCTGGAAAAAGACAGGGAGGGTAATATGAAACCGCAATCTGTCCATTACTTCCTCCACGAAATCCTTCCCCCAGAGGAGTTCACTTTCCCGGAAATCTACGGCATCCCCCCAGGAAGTGTTTTTAACCAGTAAGAGTCCCTGGCAGCCAGGGAGATTTTTGACCATATTAATTAATGTTTCCTTCTCTTTAATATCTTCCTGCACCACTAAACCCAGGATAAATTCCTGGCTGAATTTGCTCATTCTCACCACCAGGTGCCTGAGATTTCCCTCATGCGTGCGGGGGTGATAGATTGTTTCCTGCCGGGAGAATTCCTGAAAAGTTTTCAGAATGGAAGGAGCGTGTTTTTCCGAGAAGATAAGGCAGGTGGAAAGATTTTCCACCATCCAGAATTTACCCCTGGGATGCAGCCCCAGGGCTTTTTCTCCTTTCTCGTCCCTGCCAAAGACAAACTCCATTTTGTTGCGGAAGGAGAATTCTTCCGGGGAGCCGTGTATGGTAAAAGAGGGGGGCAGCGGTAGGGCAAGTGCCTTTTCCCAGAGCTGGAGAAAGTATTCTTTCTTTAATTGCAGCTGGTAGGGATAAACTATTTCCTGCAGTGAGCAGCCGCCACATCTCCCGTAATGAGGGCAGGGGGGCTTCCTGCGATAGGGAGAAGGTGCTATAACTTCTTTTATTATCCCCTCCCGGAAACGCTTTTTATTTCTTAATACCACTCTTACCAGGTCAGAGGGGATTCCCCCTCTCACCCATACTTCTTTCCCTTCTATTTCTCCTATTCCGGATGCTTTTTTGAGGTGAAACCTTTCTATGCTTATTTCTCTTTCCCCGGGATATTCTTTCAGGAGTTTTTTAAGGATTTTCTCCACCTTTTGCTTAGGAAACCCTACCACATTATAAAAATCTCCCTCTATTTTCTCCACAAATTTATCTTCCACTTCCTGCACGGCGTATGAGCCGGATTTATCCAGGGGAGAATTTTCCCGCACGTATTTTTCTATATCTTTCCGGGGGATATCCCTCATCTTTACCCAGGTAACCTCTTTGTCTTTTATCTCTTTTACTATCTTTCCTGCTATTACTATGAGAAAAGATAAGCCCGTGATAACCCTGTGCCGTGTGCCGGAAAGTGTCTGCAGCATTTTTACCGCCTCTTCCTTACTCTCCGGTTTACCGAATATCTTTTCTCCCAGGGCCACAATGGTATCTGCCCCGATAATTATGCCCTCTCTTACTCTCCCTGCCACTTCCCGGGCTTTTTGGGAAGCCAGAAAAATGGCAAGTTTTTCCGGGGACATGTCCTCTTTTATTGCCTCCTCTACCCGGGGCACTATAATCTCAAAATTTATTCCCATGTCTTCCAGGATAATCTTTCTCCTGGGTGAACCCGAGGCTAAGATAATTTTCATGAGCAATTCCCTTTTATTTTTTCTTGCGCGGCATCGAGCCTAAATTTTAAAAATAAATCCCTTCCTCTGCGTCTCCGCACGCGGGCAAGCCCCGCCTGCTTGCTATTATATACTCCTCCCTAAAGTTATCCTATTTACACCCCCGAGGTGTAAATAAATCTACGAAACTAAGATTAACATTCACTATTCACTGTTTACTATTCACTATTCACTGTCTCCCAGTCTACACTCACCCCGCTTCCCACCAGCTCCGGCCAAAATTTGCCTCTACGGTGAGGGGGACCGAAAGCGGGTAGGCGTTTTCCATGATTTCTTTCACCAGTAAAAAAATTTCTTCCTTCTCTTCCTCCGGCACCTCCAGGAGGACTTCATCATGCACCTGCAGGATTAGAAAGGCACCGCTTTTTCTCTTGATTAGCTCCTGGTGAAGATTTATCATGGCTATCTTGATGATTTCAGCCGCACTACCCTGCACAGGAGTATTTATGGCTTCGCGTTCTGCCTGCTCTCTTAAGACTCTGTTCTCAAAACTTATTCTGGGTATATATCTTCTCCTTCCCAGGAGGGTGGAAACATAGCCTTTTTCCCGGCATGATTTCAGCGTGCTGTCTATGTATTCCTTAACCGCGGGGTGGAGTTGAAAGTAATTTTTTATGATTCGCCCCGCTTCCTCCACGCTGCTCTGTATTTGCCGGGATAATCCGTAGGCACTTATTCCATAAATAATCCCAAAGTTCACTGCTTTTGCTTTTCTCCTCATCTCAGAGGTTACTTCGCTTTCCGAGACGGAAAAAATCTGGCAGGCAGTGGAAGTATGAATATCCTCGCCTTTAAGGAAGGATTCCTTTAGTTTTTCATCGCCGGAAAGATGTGCTATAACCCTTAATTCTATCTGGGAGTAGTCCGCCGAGAGTATCTGGTAGCCCTCTTCTGCCACGAAGCATTTTCTCAGTTCCTTGCCCCATTTCCCCCTTATGGGAATGTTCTGCAGGTTCGGGTTAGAAGAAGAAAGCCGGCCGGTGGAAGTGGCGGCCTGGCGAAAGGAAGTATGAATCCTTCCGGTAGAGGGGTTTACAGATTCCAGGAGAGGCAGTATAAACCCCTGCAGAACTTTCTGCAAACCGCGCACTTTTAGTAAATAATCGATTACCTCGTGTGTGCCGGCCAGGTTTTCCAGGATGGATTGGGAAGTGGAGTAGCCGGTCTTGGTGCGCTTTCCCCTGGGTAAACCCAGTTTGTCAAAAAGGATATGGCTTACCTGCTTAGGAGAGCTCAGGTTAAATACTTCTCCGGTAACCCGGAAAATTTCCCGGGAAACTTCTTCTATTTCTGCCTCCACTTTCCCCTGTAGTTTTCTGAGTGCTTCAACCTCCACTTTTACCCCTCTGATTTCCATCTCTGCCAGCACGGTAAGCAGGGGCATCTCCACCTCTTCAAATAATTTTTTAAGCCCTTTTTTCTCCAGTTCCCTTTCCAGGACATTTTTCAGCCTTAAAGCAAAATCCACGTCTTCACAGGTGTATTGGGTTACTTCCTCTATGGAAACCCCGCTTATAATCTCTCCCTTTCCCACTACTTCTTTATAGGCTTTCTTCCTTTCTCCCAGGTACCGGATAGAAAGGCTTCTCAGGTTGTAAAGTTCTCCGGTGGGAGAGAGAAGGTGTGCGGCTAACATGGTATCAAATACAATGTTTTTGAGCTTTATCCCCTTTCGCCGGAGCACTATGTAATCGTACTTCAGGTTCTGCCCGGCAATCTTTTTGTTTTCCAGGTAAGGTTGCAAGGCGTTGAGCACGTTATCCTCTTTCAGTTGAGGGGGAACACCTAAGTATTGGTGGCGCAGGGGGATGTAGAAGGCATGGTGGGGCTTTAAGCAAAGGGTTACTCCTACGATATCCGCCTGCATGGGGACGGGAGAGGAGGTCTCGGTATCCAGGGAAATGAGTTCGCATTTCTCCACTTCTTGCAATAGGGAGCTAAAGGCCTCCTCGGAAAGAACTGCACGGTAATTTTTCCTTTCCCCTTCCGGCTTGAGCAGGGGAAAAAGCACTTCGTACAACCCCAGCTTTTGAAAAGTATTTTTTAATTTCTCTTCCTCCCAGCCCTTCCATTGCCATTTCTGGATGCCTCCCGCTATCCTTATATTTTTCTGAAGCTTTGCCACCCTTTTACTCAAAAGCAGGGAGGATTGTTTCTCTTGCAGCTTCTCCTTTATGCCAGGGGGAAGAAGAGAGAGGGAAGATAATGCCTTTTCCAATGTCCCGAATTCTCCCAGGAGGCTTACTGCCCTCTTTTCCCCTATTCCCTCCACTCCGGGAATATTTAGGGATTCATCACCCATCAGCGCCAGGTAATCAGGCACCCATCCGGGGATAATGCCGATTTTCTGCTTAAAATCTACTTCATCCATGAGTTCATAATTCTTGAAAGGATTGATAATTTTTACTTTACCGGAAAGAAGCTGCCATAAGCTTTTCTCGTGGGAGACGATATAAACCTCAATCCCCTCTTTTAGAAAGCGTTGCGTTACTGCCGCAATCACATCGTCTGCTCCATAGCCGGGCATTTCCAGCACCCGTATTCCTAAGCTGGAAAGCACTTCCTTCATGGCGGAGAGATTCTCCCTTAAAGAAGGCGGCATAAGCGGATGAGAGATGGAGTAGGTAAACTTGCCTTTCTTCCTGGTGCAGGGAGCTGGTTCGTCAAATACTGCCACTGTATGCGTGGGAGAAAATTCAGCCAGGAGCTTCAGGATGATACGGGTGAAAAGAGAGAGAATGCTTTCCCTCTCCCCCCTTCTCCCCGGTATGGAGGGCAGGGAATAGTATGCCTTGTAGGCAATGGCATTCCCATGCAGAATTAAGCCCTTCATCTTTTAAGTTTACCAGATTTTACCGGCTTTCATAATCACCTTTCCTGTGATAAAATTCCTTACCATGGAAAAAAAGATAGCTGTTTTTGACACCACCTTAAGAGATGGTGAGCAGTGTGCAGGGATAACGCTTTCCGTGGAGGATAAGCTAAAAATTGCCCGCAAGCTGGCCAGGCTTGGCGTGGATGTGATTGAAGCAGGTTTCCCTATAAGCTCTCCGGGGGATTTTGACTCGGTAAAGACCATTGCCCGTCAGGTAAAGGGCCCGGTGATTTGCGGTTTGGCTCGCTGTCTTAAAAAGGATATTGATGCCTGCTGGGAAGCGGTTAAATTTGCCGAGAAGCCGCGTATTCACGTGTTTCTTGCTACCTCAGAGATTCACCGCAGGCATAAACTGAAAAAGGCCAAGGAAGAAATCCTGAAGATGGCCGTGGAAAGCGTCAAGTATGCTCGTTCTCTTTCCCCTTCGGTAGAATTTTCTCCCGAAGATGCCTCCCGCACTGAGCCTGAATTCCTGAAAGAGGTGGTGGAGAAAGTTATCGCGGCAGGGGCGGAAGTGGTAAACATTCCGGATACAGTGGGCTATGCCTACCCGGATGAATTTGGCCAGTTAATCGGCTATCTCAAAAAAAATGTTCCCAATATAGAGGAAGCGGTGATAAGTATTCACTGTCATAACGACCTGGGGCTGGCTACTGCTAATACCTTGAGCGCGGTGAAGAACGGGGCGGGACAGGTAGAAGTGACTATCAACGGAATAGGAGAAAGAGCCGGGAATGCTGCCCTGGAAGAAGTGGTAATGGTGCTTCACACCAGGAAAGATATCTTCTCTTATCAGACCAGTATAGATACCAGCATGATTTACCCGGTGAGCAGGCTGGTCTCCAAGCTCATGGGAATGCCGGTGCAGCGCAACAAGGCTATTGTGGGAGCAAATGCTTTTGCCCATTCTTCCGGTATCCACCTGGATGGTATTCTCAAGGACAGGAGGACCTACGAAATTATAAAGCCGGAGGATATCGGGCTGGAAGGTCATACCATGATACTTACCGCGCGTTCGGGCAGGCATGCCTTGAAAGCAAGGTTGAAACAGCTTGGCTACGAACTGCCGGAAGAAGATTTTGAAAAATGCTTCCAGATGTTCAAGGAAATAGCAGACAAGAAGAAAGAAGTCTTCGACGAAGACTTGATAGCCCTGGTGGAAGATGAGGTTATTCACATACCGGAAACTTATCATCTTCTCTACACTCACATAGTGAGCGGGAATCGCACCATACCTACTGCCACGGTGAAACTGCGCAAGGGTAAGGAAACATACCAGGAGGCTTCCGTGGGAAACGGGCCTGTGGATGCAGCCTACAAGGCAATTGACCGCATAACCGGGTTGCAGCCCCGCCTGGTAGATTACGCCCTGAGCGCGGTAACCTCGGGTAAGGAAGCTATGGGCGAAGTTACAGTAAAGGTAAAAGAGGGGGAGGTGGAGGTTATGGGCAGGGGGGTCTCCACGGACGTGCTGGAGGCCAGTGTGCGGGCTTACATGAATGCGATAAACCGCCTCATCTACCGTAAGACCAAAGCCAGGAAGAAAGTTAACGCTCCCCGTTTATGAGATTCATTCCTCAGAAAGAGATAATCTCCACGGTTAAAGAACTCTATCTAAAAGCAAACACCATCCTTCCTTCCCGGGTAGAAGCTTCCCTGCGCCAGGCAAGGGAGAGGGAAAAGGGCAGAGCCAGGAAAATCCTGGATATCCTGCTGGAGAATGCTCGTATAGCCAGGGAAGAAAAGATACCACTCTGCCAGGATACCGGCATGGCCGTAGTCTTTCTCAATATAGGGGACAGGGTGCAACTGAAAGGCAGAATAGAGGCAGCAGTAAACCAGGGGATAAGAGAGGCGGTAGAAGAAGGGTATCTTAGGGCCTCCACCGTGGATGACCCGCTGGGGAAAAGGGCAAACCGGGGGGATAACACGCCGGGAATTGTGCACGTTTCCCTGGAAGAAGGCGAGCAACTGGAAATTACTGTTATGGCAAAGGGATTTGGTTCGGAGAATGCTTCCTTACTTTATCATCTTTCTCCCCATGCAGGATGGAAAGGATTGCAGGAAGCTGTCCTGCAGGCAGTAAGAGAGAAAGGGATAAATGCCTGTCCGCCCCTTTTTATCGGCATAGGGGCAGGGGGAACGGCAGAAGAAGCATTAAAATTATCCAAGCTGGCTTT
>JALUVB010000223.1 GCA_027021085.1 bacterium | reverse complement strand
ACTACAAGGTTCATTTTATCCATGCGTTTAGACTTTGACTCCTAACATTACCAGCTTATTGCTTAATCCCATTCTTTGAGCAGGAAGATCTATCAGCTTTACTGCTATGTGTTTCAATTGCCAAAAAAGAGTTTGCATGGTGATTCTCTCTTTTTGCCAGTCATATAACCACTTAGCAAAATCTGTCTCGGTCCAGGCTTTCAGCACACCAAATCCTGTTTTATTTAGCATAGAAGAGAGTGTAGAGCGCGAAAAATAGAACAAATGCTCCGGTGGTTTAAGATGTTCCTCCCACCTCGCTTTTTTGTACCTTGCCCAGATGCTATCTATGTTTGGGGTTTCTATACACACCATCCCCCCTTTTTTTAATATACGGTGGATTTCTTCCAGGAATTTCCGCGGGTTTAAGTGGTGCTCAATAACGTCCCACATACATACCACATCAAAAAACTCATCCGGAAATCTCTTCTTTTCTAACTCACCGTCGAAAACATTCAAACCAAATTCCTGCCTGGCATACTCTGCCATATCCTTATTTATCTCTACACCGTAAGCCTCCCAACCCTGACTCTTGGCTGCCCGTAAAAATATCCCTGCAGCACACCCAATATCCAGGATACGTCCTTTCTTTTGATACTTCTCTATGCTTTTTAGCCTTTTCAGGTTCAAAGCAGAAAGAGCTTTGCTGTTTTCAAGATAGTCTGTATAGCCAAAAGTCATATTTTTGTAGGTTGTCTTTCCCTGGAAGTAATTTTTTTGATACAACCGGCCAAGCTCCTTCTTCCCGGGGGGCTGGTTTACATAAACAAGTCCGCAATATTTGCATTTAACTATACAGAAGCTGTTTACCTTATATAAAAGTTGAGCTTCGGTTTTTCCACATAGATTGCAATCTGTAACTTTTATTAGTGCCATTCAATCACCTCAAAATTTCGTTAAACATCGTTTCATTATCTTATTCATGCTAATATTCTTAACTCCCAATCACTTTTGCAGGTACTTACTGCTTCTATATAAGGGAGAGAATAAGCCTGAGTGAAGCTTTTACTATATATTCGGAAGGTTTGAATGTACCCTTCAGCATACTTTTCGATTGTTTCAATTAAGTTTCCCAAAGCTTCCTAAGGAAGTGGTAGTATGCACAGTATTTGTCTTTAGCAAGGAATACACTGAGTTTTTTCTCCGGCTTCCCTGGCATTTTTATCCTGCTGTTATTATAACATGGGGCTGAATTATCTCGGGGAAATACGTTCTTTTATACTCTGCAACTCTTCTCTGGAGAATGTTTCCTGAAGGAAGAGCAGCAGGATATAGGCAAGAATACCTCCCACAAATGCCACCCCGTTATTTATTCTCATCCCGTAATGAATGGCTGTGGCCATGCCGCAGGCAGAAACCAGGGGTTTTTCCAGAGTATCCCGCAGCGGGATTCCTTCTCTTCTTAGTTTAACTATGGCAGCCAGAAAGAGCAGCCCCACGAATTCTGTTACCAGTGTAGCCGTAGCGGCTCCCTGGAAACTCCAGCGGGGAATGAAGAGAAA
>JALUVB010000222.1 GCA_027021085.1 bacterium | reverse complement strand
GAAACCGGGAATACTGACTTACTATTCACTGTTTACTATTATCTTGTCTCTTTCTCTTTCCAATCTAAAGTCTCAAGTCTATGGTCTAAAGTCTAAATACCCCCTCACTACTCACTACTATCTACTCGCTACTTTTATAGGGTTGGTTTGACCGGAAAACAGTAAAAAGGTAAAATTTTAACCATGAAATGGAAACCTGTTAGCTGGGAAGGAGATTCTCTGAAGGTACTTGACCAGACGCTTTTACCCGGGGAAGAAAAATATCTTACTCTTAAGTCTGTAGAAGAAGTCTGGGAAGCGATAATAAGTTTGCGGGTGAGAGGTGCTCCTCTTCTGGGTGTTGTGGGGGCTTTTGGTGTGTACATTGGTATCCGTAACAGTGCGGCAAAAAGCAGAGAGGAGTTTTTGCGGGAAGTTAATAAAGTAATTGATTATATTGGTTCCTCACGTCCCACGGCAGTAAATCTTTTCTGGGCTATGCAGAGAATAAAAGAGAAGGTAAGCAAGCATACTACTCTTTCCGTGCAGGAGTTAAAAAGGATTATTCTTTCAGAGGCTATTGCAATCCTGAAAGAAGATGATGAGATATGCCGGGGCATTGGTATCTCAGGAGCAGAAATAATAAAGGATGGCGACTCTATTCTTACTCACTGTAATGCAGGAGGTCTGGCCACTTCGGGGTATGGGACTGCCTTGGCGGTGTTGTACCGTGCCAGGGAAGAAGGAAAGTCTTTCCGGGTATATGCTGATGAGACACGTCCACTTTTACAGGGGGCCCGTTTAACCTGTTGGGAATTGGTAAAAGCAGGGATAGAAACCTATCTTATATGTGACGATATGGCAGGAGAGGTGATGAGGGAAGCGAAGGTTAATAAGGTTATTGTGGGTGCGGATAGGATAGCAAGTAACGGGGATACTGCTAATAAAATAGGTTCTTACTCGTTGGCTGTTCTTGCCCATTATCATAATATCCCTTTTTACATAGCGGCTCCTCTTTCTACGGTGGACTGGGAGCTTAGTAATGGAGAAGGAATTCCCATAGAATTAAGAAGAGAAGATGAGGTTACCCACTGTAGAGGGGTAGAGATTGCACCTTGTGGGGTTAAGGTTTATAATCCCGCTTTTGATGTGGTTCCCAACAAGCTTATTACCGGGATAATAACTGAAAAAGGGATTGTATATCCCCCTTATGAAAAGAATTTACCCTTGCTGAGAGCGAAATAAAGAAAGACCCAGAAATGCAAAACAATATTAGCGTATATTCCTCCTACTACATCGTCCAGAATTACTCCGTATCCTCCTTTTAATTTTTCTATCCTTTTTATGGGAAATGGCTTCAAAAAATCAAAAAGGTGGAAAAGAAAGAAACCGGCAATTATAAATACCACTCTTCTCTCTACAAAAAGTAGCGTAATCATAACTCCCAGGGCTTCGTCTATTATAATTTCCGGTGGGTCAGGGTGTTCGGTGTAGTAGATACGTTCCCGCGCGGATATTATCCCCAGGCAAAAAAGCAGAAAGATTACAGCTATTTCCCAGTAGATTCTTG
>JALUVB010000221.1 GCA_027021085.1 bacterium | reverse complement strand
ATCTTTTCCGGATAGGAAAAATTAGTTTCCTTAAGCTGGACGTCCTTGGGAATGTCTATGAGAACAGGCCCTGGTCTTCCGGTGGAAGCAATATAAAAGGCAGCTTTCAAGGTTTCCGCCAGTTCTTTTACGTTTTTAACCAGGTAGTTATGCTTGGTAATTGTCTTGGTAATTTCGGTAATGGGTGCTTCCTGGAAGGCGTCGTTCCCAATCATGGAGGTGGGTACCTGCCCGGTAATGGCCACCATGGGGATAGAATCCATGTAGGCGGTAGCAAGGCCGGTTACCAGGTTAGTGGCCCCGGGGCCGGATGTAGCAAGACATACCCCCACTTTCCCCGTGGCTCTGGCATATCCATCTGCCGCGTGAGCCGCACCCTGTTCATGTCCGTGCAGAATAGATTTTATCGGTGCATCATAGAGAACATCACATATGGGGATAATGGCTCCCCCCGGAATGCCGAATATGACATTCACTCCTTCCCTTATCAGGGATTCTACTATTATTTCAGCACCGCTTTTTTTCATCGTTCCTGGATTATAATGTTTATCTTAAATAAAGTCAACACTTTTGTAGAAGAGGAAGAAGATAATTATCCAGTATTTTTTCCCAGTCAAAATCCTTCTTTACTCTTTGAAATAATCTGGAAAAGGGATTCTCTGCGAGGGTTTTTAAAATTCTTTCTGCAATTGTTTCCGGAGCATCGTGAAGGGAGAAGTAGTATAGGTTGTCCTGGCCCACTTCCTTCAGGGTGGGAAGGTTGGAACAAAATACAGGCAATCTGCTTATCCCGGCTTCCAGGACCGGGATGCCAAATCCTTCTATAGTACTGGGAAGAAGCAGGAAGTCAGAGATTGCATACAGGCCTTTCAAATTTTCGAAATTTAAGGGGAAAAGTTCCTTCTCTGGAGAGTCAGGGCATTCCTCAAGGAGGGGATTTGCTTCTTCTTCCTGAGTGCGGAGGTGTTCCGGTGCCAGGGTAAACTCGTTTAGAAAAATAATTTTCTCCTCAATATTTAATTTTTTGATTAAGTCTTTGATTTCTCTCCTGTATTCGTCTTCTGCGCGATGAGGGTCAGAGGGTGCTGTAATGAGAAGAAGCACTTTTTTATGAAGCTGGTTCATCTCTTTAATAATGCGTATGCCCATTTCTATGTTTTTCCTGCGTATAAGTCGGGCAGGAAGGAGGGCTACGTAGTCAGGAGCAACGGCATTAATTTTTTTTAAAAGATAAACAAGTGCCGGGGAAAGGGATAGGAACCTGGATACTTCAATCCCGTTTGGAATTACCCTTATTCTTTCTTCCGGAATGCCGAGAATATTTATTGCCTGTTTCTTTCTTTCTTCAGTGATGGTGATATAGAGCGCGCGGGGTGAGTAAGAGGTAAGCAGATTCCAGGGGTATTCGGCAGTTTCTATGGAATTAAGCAAGGGTTTATAGAAGGGGTCAAAAAGAGGGGAGTCATGAAGCCAGACAAGATGTCTCTTCTCATTTCCCATGAGTGAATGGCAGGATGCGGTAAGCGCAATATTAAAAGGCATGTTTAAACAGTTGTGGT
>JALUVB010000220.1 GCA_027021085.1 bacterium | reverse complement strand
TTTTCCACTACTTCCTCAATATTTTCCTCTTCATTATAGGCAGGAATAACCACGGAAACGGAAAATGTTTCGGGAGTTATCATTTCTTATCTTCCTATTTCCTGAAAATTTCTACTATAAGCATCTACCCCTATCCCCAGAGAAATGATAAAAGACGCCTCAGCAGAAAGAAAATACCTCGGCTCCAAATGCAAAGGCAGGTAAACGAGGTAAAAGTACAACCCGCAGAATAGAGAGGGGAACAGAGCGTAAATCTTTTTTTTGCCGGCGATGAATGCCAGCACAAAAGTTAAGATAACGAGAAAGCCTTCCAAGCCACCCGCAATTCCCCGGTACAGGAAATCCTGCGGATAAGAGATAAAATACATCCAGAGAGAGCCGCCCTTTTCTTTTCTGAAATCAGCCCATCCCACCTTGAGATACTTATGGAGTCCCCAATCATTTCTTAAAATAATGCTGCGGGGAATACGTCTGAGGACTGTTTTCATATAGTATCCCGGATGACGCTTAATGAAACTTAAGGCATCTTTGAGCAGAACTTCATGAAACTCTACTGAATCAGGAGCGAAGTTGTACCCCAATTCTTTCACCCTTTCCTGTGCACGCAGGTCAGAGTAGTAAAAACCATAGGGATTATCCATTTCTCCCAATCCTTCCCACACAGTAAGGCCCATTCCTCCCCTCATTAGAATCCAGCGATGATACACGAGACGATTCCTGATAATCCAGGGGGAAACTATGAGAAGGGGAAGAATAAAAGTGATAAGAAATACCTGCCAATATTTTTTCTTTACCTCTTTTCTCAGCAGGAGAACCAGGAAGGAGGAGAAGAAAGGTAAAAGGAAGATAGTGGGCTGGAAATAAGTGCCTATTCCGGATATTACCGCCCCGGCAATTAAATATTTATCCCTGCCTTTTTTCCAGTACAAGGAAAGAAAATATACCCAGAAGAGAGTAAAAGCAATCCCCCAGAAATCACGGTGAGGCACTACTGCCACCCTCTTCAAAGGTAGCCAGAAGGTATATATGAAAGAAGCAATTAAACCGCTCCGGTAGGAAAAAAAATTCTCTCCTGTTTTATAGATTAGAATAACCATGCCTATTGATACCAATAGCTGGAGAATCTGGAGAGGAAGGTATTTTTGCGCATGGCTGATTTTCCACATAACTAACATAAGGAAAGGTAAGCCTGGAGGTTGATCTACGTAAGGAACATAAGAAAGTGATATTCCCCTCTTCTTAATCTCTTTCTTGAGTTCAGGGTATTCAATTAACCTGCCTTTTTCGCCCTGAAGCTCATTCAGGATTTTTGCACTCTCCGGAGAAACAGCAAACCCTTTACCCTCAAGCATGGAACCTGCTAATACAATATCACCACCGGAAGAATAGGTGTTATCATGGTGAAAAAAGACAAGATACAAAACTCCTATCAGAAGATTAATTATGAGCAAAAGGAAGATTATATCCTTTACTGATAACTTTTTATTATTCATTGGGAATTCCCAGCTCCCGGCGAGAGAAGTATAGCATGGTAATTATTAAAACAGGTATCGCTCCCAGCAG
>JALUVB010000219.1 GCA_027021085.1 bacterium | reverse complement strand
GTTTATTATTTTTTTTCATTAAACATGAATATATGTTCAGATATGAAAGGATAGGGTTAAGACGATGCAAAAAATTGTACACCACTTCATAAAAAAACTGCAGGCTAAAGCTGCCTGCTGCCATGATGATAAAAAGGAAGCAGAAAGAGCGCTCTCTCATTCTGGCAGGTGTCCTGAAGATTACGCACCTGTCCCTGCAGGTGATTTGCAGTTTTCAAGTTGTGAAGAATGCCTGAAAAAACAAAATAAAGACATAGGTGAAATAGGTAGTCGGGGACGAAATTCCCATTCATTGGCCAACCTGAGAAAGGGAGAGACGGGAAGAGTTGCCTTTATAAGGGGAGGACACAAAATGCTCAGAAGACTCCTGGACATGGGAATCACTCCGAATGCCACAATAAAGATAATAAAAGTTGCCCCCCTGAGAGGTCCGGTAGAAATTTCGGTCAGAGGTTCAAACCTTGCCCTCGGACATTCAATAGCTGCAAATGTTTTTATTGAACCTATCCATAATGAATCGGAGGCAAGTGAGCATGGTTAAATTTCTGAATCATTGTTCCCCACCCTCTGAAAACATACAAACAGCGGGAAAAGACGGTAAAAGCATAACCATTGCTCTGGCGGGAAATGCTAATGTTGGTAAAAGTGTAATATTCAATCAGCTCACGGGCTCCAGCCAGATAATAGGGAATTGGCCCGGTAAAACGGTAGAAATGGCACAGGGAAGACTCCATTTTGAGGATTACCAGATAGATATAATTGATTTACCGGGGATTTATTCTTTTTCTACATATTCCCTGGAAGAATTGGTGTCTAGAGACTACATTGCCCTTGAGAAGCCGGATGTTGTAATAAATGTCGTCGATGCTTCTGTCCTGGAGAGAAATCTTTATTTTACCCTGCAGCTAAAGGAGATGGAAGTCCCACTGGTTGTCTGCATAAACCAGATAGATATAGCTAAAAAAAGGGGGATAATTATAAACTCAGAAAAACTGCAGGCCATTTTAGGTGTCCCTGTCGTATCCACAGTGGCAGTGAGAGGAGAAGGACTGCATGAGTTAATGGAAGCAGCTGTTGAGGTTGCCCGAAATAAACATACTGTCGAAAAAATCACTATCAAATACGGCGCCGAAGTGGAAGAAAGAATAGAAAAACTATCCAGATTCATAGAATCAAACCAACTCAGCCCTGGTAATCCGCCCCGATGGATGGCTATTAAACTTCTTGAGGGAGATTCCGAGATTAAAAAAATGCTCACCCCGCACTCCGAAGCCGCAGTCGCTTTATCCGAAACTCTTGCGGAAGAGATAGAGAGCATACATCAAGAGCCATGCTTCTCGGTAATAAACTCTGAGAGATATATCGTGGCAAACAGGATTGTGGGCAGGGTGCAAAAGCAGGCAAGGATGAAAACCTCGATCTCGGAGAGGATGGATCAGATAGTCATGCACAAAGTATTCGGGCATGTCATATCCGTTCTGGTTATAGGCGGATTACTCCTGTGGACATTTATCATCGGGAATTTTCTCTCGGACATACTTTCACAAATATTCGGTTTTTTCCA
>JALUVB010000218.1 GCA_027021085.1 bacterium | reverse complement strand
TACAGGGGCAAGCCCTACGGAGGAATAGGTACTTATTTCTTTTATCCTTTCATATACTGAGCCCAGCATGGTGTTCAGTACAATAAGTGCAGCAATAAGTATGGGAATGGCCAGGTTTCCCATGCCT
This sequence comes from bacterium, assembly GCA_027021085.1. Taxonomy (GTDB): domain Bacteria; phylum CAIJMQ01; class CAIJMQ01; order JAADFP01; family JAADFP01; genus JAADFP01. Next base: position 1,437 of record JALUVB010000218.1, on the reverse strand, counting down.
CTGTATGAGGTAAGCCCTACAGAACTGTAAACCCATACTTTATCTCCTACTCCAGTGAAGATAGTCAGGCCAAGACGGGAGACGAATTTTTCTGCCTGGGCAATTATGTCGGTACCCTCGGGGAAGGAAAGAACCATTGACTGCAGTGTGCCGCCGTTTTCCATAACAAAACGGTAGGGAAGGAAGGGAACCGTGGAATATTCGCTGTGGGTGAAGGATTCCATGGTGGTTTTCCCCATCCCTGCCATAACTGTTTTTTCCTGTTTAACTTTTTCTAACTCCTTCGATCCCATCATGCTGAAATTGACGGGTGTAAGTCTTTCATCATCCAGGTCATGCAAGTTTTTCATGGTTTCGTCGTTGAGAATACCTATTACTCTGACTTCTTCTCCCAGCAAGTTTAGAGAAATTTTTCCTACATCTTCTTTCTTAATTTTGAGAAGATTGGCAAGTCTTAGAGGAAGTATTATGACATTCTTTTCTCCTGGTTTAAACCATCTCCCGGCTATCAAAAACCTGGAAATGCGGGTAATCTTATCTTCTTCCGGGACTACTCCCACCAGGCCTGAAGCATAGGCAAATTGCTTATCATTTCTCAGTTTTATGAAAGTGGTTGATTCCAGGACGGGAGAGATAAGCCAGGAACGGGGGATTACCTTAGCTTCATTAAAAAACCCGCTTCTCAAATGTTCCAGCACAACTTCCTCGAAAGGATTCCATGACCTATCCCTTATCAAGATGCCCTGGTAAAGAGGTTTATTATCTCGCAGTACCCGGTTGTACTTCATGAAAGTTTTTACGGAAGTGAAGGAAAGCACGGTGAAAGTGAGAAGAATCAAGGTTATTGAAGTTAACCAGGTTCTCACCTTTCTTCTCTTCATGTTGGAGACACCCAGGGTGAAGGCTGCTGCTGTAGCGCTAATCCTGCCCACGTCTGCTTCATGTACCTTGGCTCTCTCCCTTTTCATCCTTTGCATTTGCTCTTCAAATTTACTGCTAATAATAGAAACCACGATTACAGAAAGAGAGAGTAGAATAAAGGAGAGCAGGATTACTTCCGGGGTATTAGCCAGACGAAAAGCAGGATGGACCATGCGCATTATCCAGTAAATAAAAAGAAAGATAGCGAAAACTCCCCCCAATTGTTTTTTAATATCCGCAAAGCCAAAAAATAATCTTTCGGCAAAGTAAGCAAAGGGAAGCAGGATTGCCAGGTAGAAGATGATTCCTTTGATAACATCGTTTGAAGTTGCTTTTACATCAGGATATGCGCGCGATTCTATTGCTAAGGCCTGGCGGGAAAACTTCATGAATTTGTCCCATACCCTGTTTTTGAGTGCTTCTTCTGCCTTCTTAAAGGAGTCCCATGCCCATTTATGTAAACTCTCCAGTCTTCGGTTGCTTATTCCATATCTAATCAGGTTTTTAATCCGGAAT
>JALUVB010000217.1 GCA_027021085.1 bacterium | reverse complement strand
CATCCGGTGGGGTTTGCATTTGGGCGAGGATAGATTTATAATCGTTGCACAATGGAGCTGGATGTAGAAGAAACGGAAAATCTTGCCTGCGAGATTAAGATAGGGAAAGCCGCCGATGAAGTGGCAAAGTTAATAAAGCAGGGTTACGACCCGGCAAGGATTGCCCAGGCTCGCCAAGTATCAGAAGAGATAACACTTCGCACTTTACGCCGGCTGGTGGGAGAAGGTCGGCTCAGAAGGTCGGATATTTTCTATTCCATACCAAAAGAAAAGCGGCAGTTGATAGAGGAAACCATCCGGAAAAGATACAAGGGGAAAAAGGTAACTTCTAAGGGGGTTGTCCGAAGCCTGCGCAGGCGGGGACTGGATGTAGATTGGATTGAGGTAGCTATATTCATAGATTACCATGACGATGCCGCTACAGCTTTCGGTGATTTATACCAGGATATTCGTTCCATTGAAATCTACCTGCATGATTTAATCAAGAAGACCCTGGAGGAGGCATTTGGCCCAGGTGAGGCAGGATGGTGGCGAAAGGGTGTGCCTCTCAGGATTCGCCAGAAATGCCAGGAACGAAGGGAGGAGGATGAATATAGCCCCAGCGAGGCATGGGATTACACAGACCTCCTGGACTTGGGCTACATCATGGAGAAGCACTGGGTGATTTTCCAGAAGCTGCTGCCCAAACAAGTATCCAACAGAAAAAGGCTGCTTGCCGATATCTTGCATCTCAATGAAATCCGGAAGGTGGTTATGCATCCCGTGCGTTACAAGAGCCCCCGGGAAATTGATTCTGACTTCGATTTTGTCAGGGCTTTTAAAATAAAATTTGGCATTGCCTGATTCGGGAAGTTACCCTTGTTTAAAAATTCCGCTCCATTCTTCTTGCAATATTTCGCTAAATTCCCACCGGTTCTCTCCGGCAAAGAAGAAAAAGGTGTCCTCTGGTGCAAGGCAGAAGGCTGCCTCTTTACCCGCACTTTTCCCCTGCATTGAAAATGGCATAATCACGTTGCCTGTTGCAAAGGATGGAGTGATGCTATAATGGGGGAGAAGAGAATTCAGAATGGCTGGGTTAAAAGTTCCTCCCCATTACGTTTTCCTGGCAGATTCTCTGCTAAGGAAACTTATCTACATAAAGAGAAAGGTCTTTTTCTCTCCCCGGAAAGAAGACATCCAGTGTATAAACAATTCTGAGGCAATGGCCTCTTATATCGGTAATTGTTTTAGAAAATACTCCCGGTTTACTTCTCTCATGAGCAAGAGAGTAAACAGGATGAACAATTACCTGCAAAACCGCTCTTCCACCCCGGAAGATGCAGATAAGTTCACTGACTGGCTGCTTTATCCCCTCCAGGAGATGGCAGATATTTACCGGGCTGCACGGTACATGGAATTCTCTCCTGCTTACTGGAAACTTTATCCCTTGTTTATCCAGATACTGGAAAGACCGATAAAAGATGTCTTCCGGTTGCTGGAAGAGTTTATAGATATAGTGAAATATCCTGCCAGAAGGGTAAAGGACTCCCCCGTTTTCACCCTGACTCTTACCCTGGAAGTAGATAGAGAAGTAGAAGAATTTTTAAAGATGTTGCAGGAATACCAGGAGAGGGAAGACCCAGGGAAAATACTGCAGCAGGTCCCGGCAAGAAGGGGGGTTTCTGTCTGGGATATCCTGGGGACGTGGTTTTTGTTCAAGCTTTTCCGGGGAGATTGAAATTTTTAACTCTCGCTAAATTAAGAAAAATACCAAGAGGCATGGTATCTATTCTATTAAGAAGTTAAACCCGGAAGATAAGAATACATTGCCAATATCCCGGAATAATTTTCTCCGTCCCTTATTTATTCGTGTTTTTTCTCATTCCTGATAGCAGCATGTATTATGGTATGGTTCCTGAGAGTGCCGGGAGGGGCAACCATAGGCCCCGACGGGGGAGAGTATATACAATTTGCCCGGAATCTAACTGCCCCGAGAGGATACACATTTACTAAAAATCTGTTCCCCGGCTTGTTTGCATAGTTTCTGCACAGTGTGTTATTATATCCTGCGTTTCTCGGATTTTGCTAACTTTTTAATGAAAGGAGAAAAAATGGCACAGGCAAAAACTGGTGATACCGTTAAGGTTCACTACACTGGTAAACTGGACGATGGCACGGTATTTGACTCTTCTGTGGAGCGTGAGCCCCTGCAATTTACCATAGGCGAAGGCCAGATAATCCCTGGTTTTGAAGAGGCTGTAATCGGGATGAATCCGGGCGAATCCAAGACTGCCAAAATTTCCATGGATAAGGCCTATGGCCCGCACCGCAAGGAGATGGTGGCAGTAGTACCCCGGGAGCAAATCCCCGCAGACTTGAAGCCGGAGGTGGGACAACAACTGCAGGTGCGTCAGCCGGATGGTCGAGCCATGATAGTGGTAATAACCGATGTCTCCGAAGCAAGTGTCACCCTGGATGCTAATCACCCGCTGGCCGGAAAAGACCTCACCTTTGATATTCAGCTGGTAGAAATCGTCTGAACCTGATATTCACCCGACAGCTTTAAATAGATCATCCCAGGAGGGGAAAAGTAGAAGCGGGCAGTTTATTGCCTACTCTCTACTATTCCCCCGGATTACCTCTCCGTTTTCAGTGATAATTTCATCCACCGGGACATCGTGCGCACTCACCGGGAGGCTGTCTATCACCTGGAAAGCATAAGCCAAAGCTATCTTTCTGGTTCCCGGGTCAATAGCAGAGAGAAAGCGGTCATAGAAAGCTTTCCCTCTTCCCAGGCGGTTTCCCTTTTTGTCAAAGGCCAACCCGGGAAGAATAACAAGCTCTATTCTCCGGGGGGGGAATGGTATTTTATGCAGGGGACAGGGTATCCCCATTTCATCCTTCCCCAGGTGCTCCAGGTCATTTAACAGCAGGGGAATCATCTCTTTCTGGTTGATGGTCCAGGGGACCAGGATGGTCTTTCCCAGCTCAAGGGATTCTCTAATTATGGGAAAGGTATCCACTTCTTTCTGAAAGGAGAGGTAGATAAAGATGTTTTTGGCTTTTTTAAAATAGGGATTATTTAACAGATGTTTTTTGATTTGCCTGCTTTTTGCTTCCCGCTCTTCCGCGGGTAATTTTGCCAATTCTGCTTTTATTCGCTTCCTGATTTCCGCTTTTCTCTCCATTTCTGCAGCCTCTCTTTTATTATTTTCTCAAAACCCTCCTCTGAAGGGTGGTAAAATTCCTTACTTAGTTTCAGGTATTCCTGGACTACAAAATGCTCCGGATAATCATGCGGGTATTTATATCCTTCCCCCCTTTTTAAAGTTTTAGCTCCGGGATAGGTGCCCACACGCAGGTGAGCCGGAACCGCCTGCGTGCTCTCTTTCTTAATCTCTTCCTCGGCTGCGCTGATGGCTTTGTAAGATGCATTACTCTTTGGTGCAGTGGAGAGATAAGTGACCGCCTGGGCTAAAGGTATCTTGCCTTCAGGCATGCCTACAAATTCCTGTGCCTGGAAAGCTGCTACTGCAATAAGCAGAGCCTGAGGGTCTGCATTACCTATATCTTCCGCCGCAAAGATTACCATTCTCCTGGCAATAAAGCGGGGGTCTTCTCCCCCTTCCAGCATTTTTGCGAGCCAGTAAAGTGCTGCATCGGGGTCAGACCCCCTTAAGCTCTTTATGAAGGCAGAGATGGTATCGTAATGCTCGTCTTCAGCGCGGTCATAGGAAATATATTTCCTTTGTATGGACTCTTCTGCCACTGCCAGTGTGTAGTGTATAAAGCCGTCTCTGGCAGGAGGCGTGGTGAGCACTCCTATTTCCAGGGCATTTAACGCCCTCCTGGCATCTCCCTCGGAAACTTTAGCAATGAATTCAATGGCCCTTTTCTCTATCTTAATGCGGTACTTACCCAACCCCCTTTCCTTATCTATTAAGGCTCTTTTTATGATTTTTTTGATAGCTTCTTCGGGCAGGCGCTTGAATTCAAAGATTTGCGAACGGGAGAGAAGGGGGGAAGTAAGGGCAAAAAACGGGTTGTGAGTGGTTGCCCCGATTAAGGTTACCAGCCCCTCTTCTACGCTGGGAAGGAGAGCATCCTGTTGAGCCTTGTTGAAGCGGTGTATCTCATCGATAAAGAGGATAGTGCGTTTTCCATTTATCTCCAGCCTTTTTTTGGCCCTTTCTACTATGCTTCTTAATTCCTGGACACCCGAGGTAACAGCATTTATCCTGGCAAAATGTGCCCGGGTCAGGTTTGCAATACAGTAGGCTAAGGCTGTTTTTCCCGTGCCGGGAGGTCCGTAAAAGATTACCGAAGTGAGCCTGTCAGACTCGATAGCCCGCCGTAAAAGTTTCCCCTCTCCCAGGATATGCTCCTGCCCTTCTATCTCTTCCAGATTACGGGGACGCAGCCGAACAGACAGGGGACGAGGAACAGGACTCTGGGTAGACTCCGGGAACAGGGTCTCCTCCAACTTAGAGATTCACCTCCACCCCCAATCTCTTTTTGGCTTCTTCTATCCACTTTTCCAGGGCAGCCTGGGATTTTTTCCTGAAGAGTATCCGTTCTATTTTTTCTTTTACTTCCTTCAGGGAAGGCACATGTGATTCTTTTACTCCTTCCAGTTTTACAAACCTATACCCGTCCTCACATTTTATCGGAGGAGATATTTCGCCTACTTTCATGGTTTTTAACTGCAGCCGCACTTCCGGCAGAAGTTGATTCTCCCGGATAAAGCCAATCCTTCCGCCTTCTACGGCCATGGGACCTTCTGAATACTGGCGGGCAAGAATGTAAAAGTCTTCTCCTTTTTTCAGTTTTTCTTCTATCTCCTTGATTTTCTTCTGGGCATCTTCCGAAGATGTTTTGATAAGTATCTGGGAAATATTTACCTCAGGCGGAGGGGCAAGGTCATTCTTATACTTTTCGTAGAAACTCTTAATCTCTTCCTCGCTTATCCTGGTTTTGGAGAGAACTTCTCTTTGTATCACGTACCGGATAAGCAACTGTTCTTTTATATCTTCTTTCAACTGGGAAATATTCTCCCCTTGTTCTTTCAATGCCCGGAAAAATTCTTCTTCGGAAGGGAAATTCTTTTTTATTTTTTCCAGTTCTCTGTCAATATCCGACTCCTCTACCTGGTAGCCTTTTTCCTTTGCCTCTACCAGGAAAAGCTTTTCCTCTATCATGTTATCCAAGACTTTCTTTTCCAGCGCCTTTATTTTGCTCTTCCTTTCTTCCGGGGAAAGATTAGAGGGCAGCCTTTCCATAAGAGGCGCCATGCGCTCTTTTACTTCGCTTAAAAGTATAACCTCGTTACCCACCCTGGCCACTATACGGTCCACTATGGCTGAATAGAGGGGGAAAAGCCCCAGGAAAAAGAAGAGGGCTATGAATATATACCTATTAAACGTTTTTGCCTTGCAATTCATAACCTAATTATACCTCAAATACTACTTTTGTTGAGGCCTAAAAACCTTTCAACTTCTTTTTTATTTCTCCCTTTTCCATTTGTTTCTTGATTATTGCAAAAGCTTCCTCTGCCTTATCCACCAGGGTGAATATGCCTAACTCATCCTCCGAGATAAATCCTCTCCCCAGGCATTCCGCTTTCAGCCATTCCACCATACCCTGCCAGTAATCCTCTCCCACCAGTATAACCGGAAACGGTGCGCTTCTCCCGGTCTGAATAAGGTTTATTGCTTCGAAGAATTCGCTAAAAGTGCCGAAGCCTCCGGGGAAAATTACATAGGTTTGCGCATATTTCAAAAACATCACCTTCCGGGCAAAGAAATAACGAAAATTGAGCAAGATATCCACATAATCATTGGCTGCCTGGGGATTGGGAAGTTCAATGTTAAGCCCGATGGATTTCCCCCCTCCTTCTTTTGCTCCCTTGTTTGCCGCCTCCATAATCCCGGGGCCTGCCCCGGTAATTACCGCATAACCATTTAGAGCCAGTATCTTTGCCAGTTTTCTGGCTTCATGGTAATATCTGCTCTCCTTCTTTTCCCGGGCTGAGCCAAAGAAAGTTACTGCCGGGCCAATATTGCGCAGGGTTTCAAAACCATCTACAAATTCCGAGATTATGCGGAATATTCTCCATATATCTTCTAACTCGTACAACTCGTAGGTTTCCATAGAACCTCCTCCTTATTTCGTGGAAATACACCAATTAACAAATAGGGAAATAAAACTCTAACGCCTAACTATCCAAGACTCCCTGCCCGCTCCCGTGCCACGTGAGGGCAGGAATCCATTCTTCTAATAACCAAGAAACCAGGATACCGAGTTACCATTAACTGCTTACTATTCACTATTTACTACCTTTCCCCTCACTACTCACTATTCTCACTCCCCGTCATTCCCGCGCAAGCAGGAATCCATAACCCTATCTACCCACTACTCACTACTGTTCACTGTCTCCCTGTCTAACGTCTACAGTCTATAGTCTAAGGTCTTGCTCGGCTGTCCTGGATGCCTGCTTTCGCAGGCATGACATGCGGGCAGGATACCAGAATACTAAGATCCCGGGATACCAGGAAACCGATTCACTATTCACTGTTTACTATCTTCCCTCGCTACCATTTACCCGCTACTCACTACTACATTCACTGTTCATTCCAAAAAAGCCGTACCTGGCGTCAAAGCCTACAATCAATCCTATATCTTTAAGTAAAATTTCCCTGGCAGCTCTTTTACTTTCTCCTTGAAAGCAAGCTCCATTATATAAGTATATATCCTCTGAGAGGAAATTTCTGCTAAACGAGAAATTTCATCCAGGTGCAATGGAGCCTCATCCATTACCCGGAGAATTTTTTCTGCTTCCGGGGAAAGCTTTAGCGCAACATTAGCTTCCTTCCTGCTCTTTTCTTCCCCCGCTCCCCACACATGGCTGAATTCGCTCCACACATCCTCCCAATTCCTCACCAATTTCGCCCCTTCCTGGATGAGCTGGTTGGTCCCTTCAGAAAGAGGAGAATCTATTTTCCCCGGTACTGCAAAAATTTCTCTCCCCTGCTCCAGGGAAAGAGCAGCAGTAATAAGGGCTCCGCTTCTCCGTCTGGCCTCTACCACAACCACTCCGGCAGAAAGCCCGGAAATAATCCGGTTACGCCGGGGGAAATTGTAGCGCCAGGGAGGGGTAAAAAGGGGATATTCGGAGATTACTGCTCCCGCACCGCTTATTTCATCCATGAGAGGCCTGTTCTCTGCCGGGTAAGGATGCAGGAGACCGCTTCCTAACACCGCAAGGGTTATCCCCCCTGCTTTAAGAGCACTCCGATGCGCGTGCGTATCAATTCCTCTCGCCATCCCGCTTACAATGGTAATTCCGCGGGAAGAGAGGTCCCTGGATAATCGCTCTGCTGTAAACCTTCCGTAGGGGGAAGGATTTCTGGCTCCTACAATGGCAATGCTTTTCCAGGGCCGGGGAGGAAGCTTGCCCTTAATGTAAAGAAGAATGGGAGGAGAAGGAATCTCCCTTAGGAGAGCAGGAAATTCCTCCGAGTAGAAAGGAACCACCCGGATTTTTTCTCTCTCTAAAACTTTCTTTTCTTTCTCCAGGTCAAAATACTCCCGCCATTTTTTCCTGTCCATGTTTTCCTTTTTTTCCAGAACACGCAAGATTTCACGCGGCGAGAGAGAGGAAAAGTCTTTTTGCAGCTTGCTTTTCAGCTGGCGAAGAAGAGAGGGTTCTTTTACGGATATAGCGTTTAATAATAAAAGAGTTTCATAGTCTTCCATTTATGTTTCATCAAAAAACTTTAACTGCGGTGTTTTTATCATGCGGTAAGTCTTCAGTATTCTCAGGATTTCCAGCAAGGGAGAAGTATAGTTCTGGTTTTCCTTTATCTTGTCCAAGAGTCCCCGGAACAGTGTTTCAAAAGTGATAACATAGTTAATCCCTTTTTCTTTTAAGAATTTTTCCAGGTTTTGCCTTCCTTCCGGGGAGGAAGTCACGCGGGAAAGAGCCAGGATTTTTTTTGGTTTTGCCTTGCTGCGGGGGTAGTTTTTTCCTTTTACTGAAGACATTCCGTCCATCTCCAAATCCATCAATTTCTTAAGAAGGGAAAGGGTGAATACTTCCCTGTGCCAGCCGAGAACTTTGATGACGCCCTGCCTGATGCCCCTGATGGAGAAAGAATCGAGGAAGAACGAAGGTTCTCTTTTTAAAACCTGGGGGTTAGTAAAAAATAGGTCGTAGGGGTTTTCTCTTTTGCCGCTGTTTCTCTTCAGAGGGTAAACAAAAAACCCCTCCATTTCCAGAAATTCCCTCACCAAAGAGACATTTACCTCCCACACAGAAAAATTTTATCAAAGTTTACCTTATTTAACCACCCCCTATTGTAGATTTGGGTGTTTTATGTTAGGATTTGGTATTGACATAAAAGAAAGGAGAGTGTAAACTTCGGCTATTATTATGGAAAGAGAAGAACTCAATAAGCTGTTAGAGGAAAGTGTTCCCCGCATAAAAGAGGGGCAGGTAGTTAAGGGCAAAGTAGTCAAGATTATTGGTAACGAGGTTCTGGTAGAAATCGGCTACAAATCTGAAGGGATTCTGTCGCTCAACGATTTTGAGAATCCGGAGGAAGTGAAAATAGGGCATGAAATTGATGTGCTCGTAGAAAGCAGGGAAAACGTTGAGGGGAGAGTAGTCCTCTCCCTGGAGAAAGCAGACCTCATAAAACACTGGGAAAGGCTTCAGAAAGCCTACCGGGACAGCGAGCCGGTAAAAGGCAAGGTAGTCAAGAAAATCAAGGGTGGATTCGTAGTGGATGCAGGGGTTCCAGCTTTCCTGCCTTCTTCCCAGATTTCCGCAGAGGATATCAGTTCCCGTGCACTGGTAGGGGAAGAACTTGCCCTTAAAATAATCAAGATGACCCAGTGGCGCAGGAATGTAGTGGTATCCCATAAAATGTTTATGGAGGAAGAGAAAGAGCGGAGAAAGCAGGAGTTGCTCTCTTCTCTGGAAGCAGGTGCCCTGATAAAGGGAAAAGTAAAGAATATAACAGATTTCGGGGCTTTCATTGACCTGGGAGGACTTGACGGACTGCTGCATATCTCCGATATTTCCTGGGGAAGGATTTCGCACCCTTCCGAGGTATTGGTGGTGGGACAGGAAATAGAGGTAGTGGTCTTAGACGTGGATAAAAGTAAGGAAAGGATTTCTCTCGGGTTGAAACAAAAGACTCCCAACCCCTGGGAAGAAGTGGAGAAGAAGTATCCTCCGGGTTCACGGGTAAAAGGACGGGTAGTGAACCTCACTCATTACGGTCTATTTGTAGAATTGGAGGAAGGGGTGGAAGGCCTGGTGCATATCTCGGAGCTTTCCTGGCGAAAAAGAATTACCCATCCCTCCCAGGTGGCAGGCATGGGAGATATAGTGGAAGCAGTGGTGCTCTCCATTGACAAAGAGAACAAAAAAATGGCTCTCAGTATAAAACAGATAGAACCTGATCCCTGGCTGCAGGTTAAAGAGAAATACTCCGTAGGCTCCATACTGGAAGGGAAGGTAAAAGGCATTACTGAGCATGCCATTTACATAGAAGTAGAAGATGGAATAGAAGGGATAATCTCTGCCCATGAGTTAGTCTGGTCACAGGGACAGGTGGATCCCAAGAAGATAGTCAAAAAAGGTGAAACTGTTCAGGCAATTGTTACGGACCTGGACGAAGAAAACCGCCGGCTCGTTCTGAGTCGCAAGCAGCTTCTTCCCGACCCCTGGGAAAACGTGGGAAAGAAATACTCTGTGGGGATGGAATTAGAGGGAACAGTAACCAAAATCACTGACTTCGGTGCCTTTATAGAAGTTGAAGAGGGGGTAGAAGGACTTCTCCACATTTCTCAAATGGTAGATGAAAAAAGCAAAAATCCACGGGAGATTCTCTCTGTGGGAGACAAGGTGAAGGTTTGGATTGTCAGGCTCTCTCCGGAAGCACGGAGAATGGGTCTAAGCATGAAGGGGCCGGAGAAGGAGGTGGAGTGATTGATAGAATCTTTCACCACGAAACTCTTCTGTCACAGTTGCGATAAAGAGACAGCACACTCCGTAGAATACGTTTCTGGTATTCTCAAGAGAATCAAATGCGAGGAGTGCGGTTACTCTCTCGATATTTCCCGGGAAAAATTGCTCAAGTATTACACAGAAGAGGTAATTTCCCGCTTCGTCAGCAAGCCCGACCGTCTAACAGAAGAAGTGAGAAAGGATTTAAGCCACTTTGTATTTTCTCTTCCTTTCCGTTTACTTAGCAAACCCTACCGAGTAGCAAAAGAGCTCCGTGATATCCTTAAGAAATAATGGAACTGGAAGGATACAATATTTTAAAAAAAGCACACGAGGGAGGTGTATCTATAATTTACCGGGCAACTGATAAAAAGGGAAAAGAGGTAGCAATAAAGATGCTTAAACCTCAATTTAAAAACCGCAGAGATGTATACCTTGACTTCTGGAGAGAGGGAGAAATTCTCTACCGCCTTAACCATCCCTACATAGTCAAGATATACGAATTGAAAAGAACTCCTCTTATGGTCCTGGAATGGGTGGAAGGAAGGAACTTGAAAAATATTTTAATGAGAGAGAGAATAGTAATATCTGAAAATTTCTTCCCACTGGCCTGGAAGATTGGAGAAGCGATTAATTATTTGCATACGCATGGTATATTACATAACGATATAAAGCCGGAAAACATTATGGTTTCACATAAGGGAGAAATCAAGCTGGTAGATTTTGGCTTGGCTACCAGGAAAAGGCGGTTTTTGTGGAAAAGGAAGGCAAAAGGAACTCCTGTGTACGTAGCTCCTGAAGTGTTGAGCAAGGGGAAATTTTCCGAGCATTCGGATGTATTTTCCTACGGAGTTTTGCTTTACGAGATGATTACCAAAAGGGTTCCCTATGAAGCAGAAAGTATCGCCGGGCTTCTCAGGAAGAAAAACAATAACAAAATAAGAGTGCCACCCCCCTCTTTCTATAATCCCCGGGTCCCTCCTGCCTTAGATGCCCTCATCCTTTCTGCTATCCACCGGGAGCCAAAAAATAGGCCGCATATATCGCAATTACTGCTTGACCTGGGAAGAACTGCCTGGGGGAAAGTGGACAGAACAATAGAATGGAGGGAGACATGAGAAAGAATATCGTATGGGTAGTATTGATACTGGCACTTATATTGGCAGGAAGTTTCTGGGGCTGGAAAAAGGGAGCAGCAGTAAGAGCCGAGAAGGAGTTTACACGCAGCCTCGCTTCAGCTAACCAATTATTCCAGGAGGAGAATTATTCGGAAGCACTCCAGCTTTATAAATCCCTGCTTCCCAGGATAAAAGAAAACCGCGAGGAAGTACTTTATCGCATGGGAGTATGCGCCTACCAGCTGGGAGACTACGATGGCGCAGGGGAGTACTGGGCTCAAACCGGCGATAAATACCAGGACATGGTAGCTTTTTACCAGGCGAACATAGAATTCCAGAAGGGGAACCTGGAGAAGGCACGGGAGATGTTTCTCTCCTTGCTGGAGACCTATCCGGAGCATCCGCTGAGAGAGGAAATAGAGAAAAAACTGGGAAGCATTAGCGAAGAGATGCTCTCCGGGAAAATATCTTTCCCGGGAAGTGTGGAATACGAGGTTAAACCGGGTGATTCTCTCTATAAAATAGCCAAGAAATTCCATACCACCGTGGACCTTCTCATGAAGAGAAATAACTTAAAGCGAATTATCATCCGGCCGGGTGATAAGCTTACTGTTATTCCGGGTAAATTTTCCATAGAGATATTATTGAATAAGCATCGTCTCTATCTGTATTATGCGGGTAAACTTTTCAAGGTGTACCCGGTAGCTACCGGCGCAGATGATAAGACCCCGGTGGGAGAATTCAAAGTTACAGACAGGCTGAAGAATCCTGTATGGTACTCCGATAAGGGCCCTATTCCACCCGGCAGTCCCGAGAACCTCTTGGGATCCCGCTGGATTGGGCTGGATGTGAAAGGAATCGGCATTCATGAATCTGTTAACCCGGAAGATATCGGCAAAAGCGTCAGCAACGGCTGCATAAGAATGCTGAAGGACGACGTGGAAGAACTCTATGTACTGGTAGCCAGAGGAACTCCTGTGGTAATAAAGAAGTGAGGTTTATCTTATGAAGGGAGAACTGGATTTTGAAAAGCCCATTTACGAGTTAGAGAGGAAAGTAGAAGAATTAAAAAGATTCGGGGAGGAAAAGAATCTTGACCTATCCCAGCAAATAGAAAAGTTAGAGAAAGAAGTTAAACTTTCCCGGGAAAAGATATTTAAGAACCTTACCCCCTGGCAACGTACTCTGCTTGCCCGTCACCCGAAAAGACCCTATACTCTTGATTACATAAACCTATTGATGGAGGATTTCGTCAATCTGGCAGGAGACAGGCTGTTTTCTGAAGATGAAGCCATAGTGGGCGGTTTAGCCAGGTTTGAAGAGCACACGGTAATAGTTATAGGACACCAGAAGGGAAGAGAGACCAGGGAAAACCTGCGCCGCAATTTTGGTATGCCCAACCCGGAAGGATACCGGAAAGCTTTAAGGCTGATGAGGCTGGCAGAGAAGTTTCATCTGCCCGTGCTTACTCTTATAGATACTCCGGGAGCTTTCCCGGGAATAGGAGCAGAAGAAAGAGGGCAGGCAGAAGCCATTGCCAGGAATCTGATGAGTATGGCTCGCTTGAAAACACCTATAATTTCCATCGTAATCGGAGAAGGGGGAAGTGGAGGAGCTCTGGGAATAGGAGTGGCAGACAGGATATACATGATGGAAAATGCTGTATATTACGTGTGTACGCCGGAAGCATGCAGTGCTATTCTCTGGAGAGACGCCTCCAACGCTCCCCAGGCGGCAAAAGTGCAGGGAATCACCTGCCAGGATTTAACCAAACTGGGGATAATAGACGGGATAATACCCGAACCCCTGGGAGGAGCGCACAAATTTCCCAGGGAATCCGCTGAAAACCTCAGGAAAGTTCTCAAGAAATCTATAAAAGAGCTGCTTGCTCTTCCCGTAGAGGAGCTTCTGGAATTACGCTATAAAAAATACCGTAAAATAGGCAAATTTACCTTGCAGAAAGACTGATGAAACCCCTTTCCCTTGAAATAGCTCCCAGCATCTTAGCCTGTGATTTCACCCGGCTGGGGGAAGAGATAAAAAAGGCAGAAAACCTTGGAGCCGACCGGCTTCATATTGACGTGATGGACGGGGTTTTCGTTCCCAACATAAGCATAGGCCAGGTGGTGGTGGAATGCATCCGCAGAATCACCCCCCTCTTCTTAGACGTGCATCTCATGATAGAAAAGCCCCACCGTTATTTTTCCGCTTTCAGGAAAGCGGGAGCAGACCAGATTAACTTCCACGTAGAAGAGTACGGAAAAGCCCTCCCCCCTCGCTACGAGTATCCCAAAAGGGTAGAGGCGGTAAACGAGGAAATTCTTCAGGAAAGAATAGCAGAAGTCAAAGAGCTGGGCATGAAAGCATGCCTGGTTTACAACCCTTCTACTCCCCTCTGCGGCAAAAATTTATTCCCCCGGGTGGATGAAATTTTGCTGATGTCTGTTAACCCGGGGTTTGGGGGACAGAAATTTATCCCGGAAACCCTGGATAAAATCCGGGCACTGCGTAAGATTTTCCCCGGGAATATCAAAGTGGACGGGGGAATAAACGAGGAGACTATCCCGGCAGTATTAGAGGCCGGGGCAAATGTCCTGGTAATGGGAACATCATTTTTCCGCAATCCCAGAATCAAAGAACTGCTCTCTACACTAAGGAACAACCATGGAAGGAAGTAAAGATTTAAAGACACTCCTCTACCCGGTACAGGAACTGGCCAGGAAAGCAGGGGAAATCGCCTGCCAGGGGAAAAAGGCAAAAATAAAAGATAAACCCCTGCAGGGGCCGGTGAGCGAAACAGACCTGAAAGTAGAACATTTCCTGCAGGAGACCCTACCCCCCCTTTTCCCCGTAGCCGGTTTCCACGGGGAAGAAAGCGGTAAACAGCAGGAAAGGGAGTGGATGTGGGTGGTTGACCCTATTGACGGAACCACGAATTATATTCATGGGATTCCCCATTTTGCTATTTCCATATCCCTGACCTATTGCAGAGAAAGCCTGCTGGGAGTAGTTTATGACCCTGCCAAGGAAGAGATGTTCACTGCATTGCGGGGAAAGGGAGCTTACCTGAATAATTTGCCGATAAAAGTATCTTCCTGTTTCCGTTTGAAAGAAGCCCTCATCGCCACTGGATTTTCCCAGGTGCCGGAATGGCAGGAAAGAAACCTGGGAATATTTGCCCTCTTGCTTAAGAAAGCCGGCTCCTTAAGGAGGCTGGGTTCGGCAGCATTAGACCTTGCCTACGTAGCCTGCGGCCGCCTGGACTGTTTCTGGGAAATTGGGCTCAATCCCTGGGATATATCCGCAGGGGCACTTCTGGTAAAAGAAGCGGGCGGAAAGGTCACTGACCTTTCCGGAGAGAAAAACTTCGAGGAAAAGAGAGAAATACTGGCTTCCAATTCTCAACTGCACAGGATAGTGCTGGAAGAAATACGCAAGAATAAATCATTCTCCCACGGAATGTTCCCGGTAGCCTAAACTCCGGGAAATTTCTCCTGCCATGGCTACCATGGTCTTGCCTATCTTCTTTATCTCCTGCAGGGTCAGCCGATTAGCCGGGGCAGAAATACTAATGGCTCCCACTACTTTTCCTTCGTGATTTCTCACCGGAGCAGCAATACAGCGGGTACTTTCGTACAGCTCCCGATTGTCAACTGCGTATCCCAGGCGGCGTATCTTTTTTAACTCGTTCTTCAGGTCATCTATCCTGGTTATGGTATTTTTTGTGAAACGTTTCATGCCTTTTTCTTTGCATATCTGCTCCACCCTCTCTTCCGGTAAAAATGCCAGTATCGCTTTTCCCAGAGCCGTGCAATGAACCGGATTACGCAGCCCGATATGAGAGGTAATTCTCATGAATTGTGAACATTCCTTCGTATCCACATAAAGCACCTCTCCTCTATCTAATACCCCCAGGTGGGCTGTCTCATTGTACATTTTCACCAGCTGGCTAAGCACCGGGGCAGCAGC
>JALUVB010000216.1 GCA_027021085.1 bacterium | reverse complement strand
CCGAAATATCTTGCACAGTTCCGAGAGAAAATCGCTCAACTTCCTGGCCACTTCCATGTTTCCCCGGCAATAGTTTTGGTAAAGAGCTACACAAAGATTAGGCATAACATTAGCAGGAGCACATACAATGCCATCTGCCCCGGCTTTAAATAATTTGTAGGCTAGGGAGGAATTCCCAAAAAGATATTTAAACTTATGGGGTCGGCCAGGGTCGCTGGCAATAGCCTCCATAGCCCTGATATCAGTATCAGTGTCTTTAATCCCGGCTATGTTGGGATGATGGTAAAGCCTGCGTGTCGTCTCTGGCTTGATGGAGGCTCCCACCACCCGGGGCAGGTTATACACAATGATAGGGATGGGCGATGCATCAGCCACGCTGGTGAAAAACTCTATGGCTGATGCGGGATTATCATACCACCCATAATAGGGAAGGGTGCAGACACCCGCTTTCACCCCCATCTCTGCCATTTCTTTTAGACGTTTCAGGACCAGCACTACCGAGTTGTCCGAGGCACCGGCCAGCACCGGGATACGTTCTCTTACTGCTTCTACGGTTAATTCAATTACCCGACGCCGCATCCGGCTGTCCATCATGGGTCCCTCGCCTACCGACCCTAATACGAATAAGGCATGCACGCCAGCGTCCACCTGCTCTGAGATAATCCGCCGCAGAGCTATCTCGTCAAGTTTTTCGCCCTCTGCAAGCGGTGTCACCATAGGCACTACTACACCACACAGCCAGTCATAATTGTTCTGTTTTGCATTCTTCATCGTTCGCTATTCTCCGTTCATTCCATAGAAGAGAGCACTTCTACCGCCCTCTCCACTCCCAGGCGCGGGCTGGTTAAGACTGGCACAGGGGTTTCCCCCAAATCCGGCAACAGCGCTACCATGCTACCCTGGGCACATACCACCACATCCACCTTCTTAGCTAATTCTTGAATGGCATCTATGACCATCCGGTTATGCGTCTTTCTATCTCCGGCAATCAGTCGGTCAAAGGCACCCTCGCAAAGCTTTTCCGTTACCTCTATTTCTCTATCCAGTTTTTTTGCCGTACTTTTTATCAGGCGAACCGTGGGGCCCAGGGTGGTTTGCAGCGTGGCTACCACCCCTATCCGTTTGCCTGTTTTACAGGCTACCTCGGCCATTTTCTCATCCACTTTTACCAGGGGCACTTTCACCAGCTTCGCCGCTATATCTGCGGCTTCTCCCACCGAGGAGCACTGATTGAAGATTAAATCAGCCCCGGCAGCTTCTGCCTGCACCGCGTAAGCACATATCCTCCGGCATACACCCGTAGTTACCCCCCCGTTAGAGAGAACCTCCGGCAGGAGGCTGTCGTCTATAATATTACGCACCACAACCTCGGGAGCCAGTTCCGCAAACAACTGGTTCAGGTGGTCCACGGATACGCTGCTGGTGTGAATAATAAATACAACTTTTTTACCTTTACTCATTGCTTATCCCTCCTTTTCTTGTTTTTTAAAGACCGTAACTACCCGA
Organism: bacterium; assembly: GCA_027021085.1. Classification (GTDB taxonomy): domain Bacteria; phylum CAIJMQ01; class CAIJMQ01; order JAADFP01; family JAADFP01; genus JAADFP01. The sequence goes on along the minus strand of JALUVB010000216.1, from coordinate 13,138 downwards.
GATAACGTTCTCTCATCTCCTACATTGCCAGGGAAAACCACGTAGGGAATGCCAGGCCAGCGGCTCTCCGCACCCAGCCGCCATACAGGAACCCCCGGAACTATCTGCCCCAGAACAAGAGACTTTTTGACTCCCAGGGCTGAGCGGGCTATCTCAATGCTGGTAATCCCACCCTTGGCCACCAGGAAGCCGGGGGAGGCTTTAATCCCTTCTACCACGCGGCATAGGCTGGACATGATTACTCTGCCAATTTCCAGGAAGTGTTTTTCTCCATCAATCTTTTTATCCCGGGAGGTGTAAACAGCCACCAGCTTACCTCTGGACAGGTATTTATTCACCTCCCCCACCACAAACCGGATTTCACTATTCCGCTCACCTGCTTCCAGCAGCTTCTCCACCCGCAGTTCCACCCCTATTCCCAGATGGGAATCAAGAAGACAGGCAAGCTGGCGAGAGGTCTTTTCCACGTAGGAACCCACCACTATAAGGCCGGGGCCCTTTCCCGCCTTTAACTCTTCACAGGTAAGGAGCCCTTTATCCGGGAACCCGCCGCGCGCTTTCACAAAAGAAGCTGCACAGCGATAGATGAAGCGTTTGCCCTTAGACTCAGCAGATAAAAGTCCCAGGACAAATACCTCCAGGTCCCGGTAGCAGGCAGCATTGACAATTACCGGCAGGCATCCCTCCACACACATCAACTCCTCCGCCACTGCTTCAGGCCCTCCCTGGCGAATAGTCTCCAGGGAAATAGAAGGAACTTCTTCGGCTTTTACCCTTCCTCCTGTTTTCTCTTCCACCCAGAGCCGCAGGTTGCCGTGTTTGTAACCAAACACCGGGTCCCGGGCAAATTCGGTTTTTTCAGCGGAGACAATTCTTTCTCCTTCATCGACCCAGTGAATATCATTGATGGTATACCTGCCTCCCTCAAAAAATGCGGGGAGCAGGATTATACCATCTACATCCTTCCAGCCCAGCCCGGAAAGGATAGCTTCTACCTCATGGGGAAAATGTCCCCGCAGGGTGCTGTCACTGCGGGAAGCTATTATCACCTCTTTGTTCTGCAATTTTGCCGCCTCTGTCAAATCCCTGCCCAGCTGGTAGTTGAGTTCTTCTGCCTGCTTCCGCTTCAGACTGCGGGAATTGGTGGAGATATAAAAAACCGGCTCTTCCGAAGTCAGTGCCTGGCTTAATTCTTTTATTGACCAATCCGTGTATACCATCACTCCATGCACGGTCTGTGTCCCGGTAGGGTCATCGTCTACCACCACTAAATGCTTACCCGACTCTTTTAGCTGTTTGCGGATATTCCCTTGCGCATCCGCAATTGCTCTTACCGGTGGCAAAGATGCCAGAATATCAGATAGTTTCATTTTTTACCTCAACACAAAGGTTTTTATCTCAAAGGGGTTAATTATCCCCTCAATTCTGTTATGGGAAAGCTCTACCTGTAATCCGTCCTTGCCTAAACAATCGGTTTCATATACCTGAGTAAAATGAGCAGGGAGTTCCAGTGCAAAACTCGCCTTTACTCCCTCTGCTTCATAAAAGCGCAGCATAATTCCCTCTCCCCATTTTTTTACACAGGAGAGCACCACATTGTCCGGCCGGAGGGCGAAAAAGCTTTTCTCCGGGTTAAGGCTCTCTTTTAATTTTCCTATACGGCTGTTCAGCGGCTGGTTGAATTCTCTTCCCAGAAGAGAAGGATGATACCGCTTATCTTCCATAAGAAAGGGCACCAGGCTGTAGGCAAAAACCTGCCTTTTCCCCGCTGCATAACTATCCGGGCACTCCCTTTTACCCGGCCCCATATCCACTGCCCGGAACAGGGAAAGCATCATTACTCCGTCAGTTACATTGTTGCCGGGAATCCCCCGGTTCAAAATACATATACCCTTAGTATCATCCTGGTAATCCATCCAGTTTAAGGCAGGATACTCGCCTTCCGGTCTATTCTCTATTCCAAAAGGAATCTCGTAACGGATTTTGCCTTGCTTGATGCTGGTGGGGAAACAAACTCGCAGGCGATATTGCCGCCCGGCCGGGATGAATTCCGTGCGGAAGTCTATGCGCTCGAGTTGGTCGTAGAGATAAATATACTGCACATATTCCCAGGTAGTAGCCCAGAAATCTATTTTACCTTCCACTTTCACCGTTAGTCGAACCGGGCCAGCTTCAACAATTTCCACCCTATGCGGGTTCTGATGAGCAAACACTTTCTCTTTAGCTTTAATTTTGTAGGGTATCCTCTCTCCCCGGGTTAAAGGATAGGGGTCAGGGTAGGGACGAATACTTCTCCTCTCTCCATCCACCGGTGCCTGGTAATATTCCCAGAAATCACCCTGGTCAACCTGGAATAAAAGGTCGTTGAAATAGGGTCTCTCCGGGTCCACAAATTCCTGGCCGCTTTCCTTGTGCACAAGGCTTTTAATCGTTCCGCTATCTGCTATCTCCAGCCGGTAAAAGCGGTTTTCTATTACTCTTCCCTGTGCTTTTAACGAGGTGTGATAGGGTTCCCTCTCCTGTGTGCTCAATTCTACTCTATAACATTTATAGCCCAGGGGAGGAGCTTCTCCAAGCAGGATAAAGGAGAACTCTGTATTCTGGGGTATGCCATTCCGCAAAGATGATTTGCTTCTCAGGATTTGCACCGGAATCTCTCTTCCCTCTCCGTCGGTTATCTTCACTCCCTTTACTCCATCCTGATGGAAACTCAAACTGGCAACAACCACATCTGTTCTCTTTTTGGCCATGGAATTAAAGATAAGCAAATCTAAGTTACCATCTTTCTCTATCTCCATAAACTCGTCCATAGATAAGTTTATTGCCTCCTTAACCAGCTTCTTTGCCTGCTCGTATTTGCCCAAAGAATCCTGGTAGGCTTCGTCTATGAGGCTGCCGCAGATGATGTCGTGGAACTGGTTATAGAGCATCAGTTCTGTAGCCTCTTCTACCCGGCAGGCAACTCTCTTATCCGCTTTTAGAATGCAGGCGGATAACTTTTCCGCTATCTCGATATAATTCTCCAAAAACCGATTTTGCTGTTTCAAATCTATACGGGTGCAATAGGTCCCCTGGAAAAGAGGATTCAAATCAGCAGAAATAGAGGGAATATTCTTTCCCTCCTCCTCCCAGGCCCGGAAAACCTCCCCGGGCAGAGCAAATGTTATCTTTTTATCCGGATGGCGCTTGTTCCACTCCTTAATTAGATTAGGAGCACTTGCCTGGGGACGGGCAAAATCACTCCCGTTTCCCAACAGCATTATTTCTCCCGTGGCGTATCGGGATAATTTCCCCAGCACCCGGGATAATTTATCGAGGTCGTACTCTTCTGCACTTATCCCTTCCAACTTAAGATGCGGATTTTCCTCATCCGGGGGAAGATAGGTCCAGCCGTGAAAAACAATTGCGTTGTAACCGGCCGGCATCCAGTGGGTGAGCATGGCAGTGCCATCAAGCCCCTGCCAGAAAAACTCGCTTTTATCTGTTAAATCCGGACGCATAGCCCGGGAGAAAGCATAATATTTATAGCCGCATTTTTTAAGAACCTGGGGTAACTGGGCATGATGACCCCAGCAGTCAGCTATCCAGCAGGTGTGGGGGGAAAAACCCAACTTCTCCTCAAGCCATCTTCCGCCCGTCTCCACCTGGCGGATAAGCGACTCGCCGTTTATTAAATTCATATCCGGCATAACGAACATTCCGGGAGCTACTTCTATGCGTCCCTGGGCGGCTAACTCTCTTAACCCTGCCCGGTGCTCCGGAAATCTTTCCCAGAATTCCCTGAGCAGGATAACCTGTTCAATAAGGAATTTGTATTCCGGATGCTTATCCATTAGATTGCACATCTCAATCAGGTTATCCAGCGATATTTTCAAGTATCCCTCGTAGGTATCACAATAGACCACGTCATAATGAAAATGCGGTATCAGGTGGACTCTATAATTGCTCATTACACTTTTCTCTTTACCCATATCGGGCTCGCCCAGGCCATTACCGGACACTCTCTTACCATATTTTTTGCTTAACTTTCAAATAGGGCATCTGGCTGCTACTTTACAATCTCTCCAAATCAAGCATATCTCCTGCATACAATTGGTGAGATGATAAAATAAATCTTTCTCAAATATCATTTTTACCCTACCGCAGCTTACTTCTCCTTCGTAGGTTAACCATCCCATTTATCGTGTCTGGTAAAAACATCTTGCAGTGCCCTTGCTTCGTCAACATCTTTTACCACTGCTTCAATACAAAGCCCCCGGACACTCAATTCTTCCTGTGCCCTACCGACTGCTGCCTCGTCTAAAACACCCTTTATCACCAGCCGTTTCCCCGCTCTTTGAATCTTTTTTAGTGGTTCCAGGATATCTTCCAGCCCGGGACCGCCGCTGTCCAGGCTAACCTGGATAGCTTTTAATCCATCAATCTCCAGGAACAAATCAAGCAGGAACAGGGAAGTGGTATGTAGGTGAATCAGGTTGAACTCGGTTACCTTTGCCACCTCCCGGTCCAGGCTCTGGAAAAATTGCTTGTACAGGCCGGGCGAGAGCAAAGCTACGGCATCTTCCTGCAAACGGCTACATCTGCCGGGGCACCAGATGTGATACTGCCCGATTACGTATCCGCCCTGAAATTCCGGCAGCCTTTTTACCTGTTCCTGCAAAAACTCATTGTGAATTTCCGTAAAATTACGGGCAATGCGGGACATTTGCTCCGGGTTATCATGTAAAGCATAAATAAATTTGGCCTCTCCTATGGCAGCCGAGAGCATGTCAGAAGGACCGCGCAGAATTGCCTGGGCTACCGGATATTGACTGCCAAACTCCAAAGAGAGAACATCGATAAATTCCCAGTACTTTTCTACCCAGGGCGAGTTAGGGTTATAGCGGATTTGCTCCAGTGCACCCAGGGAATCAGATAGCGGCTCTGACCAGATGTTTTCCCCTGAATTATAAATCGGGCAGCCAATTATGGCCTCCATCCAGGGGATGGCAGGAAAAGGTTCGGCAGAATGTACCAGGTCATCCTGAAGAATATTGTTGCAGGTAAGAATTTTTTCGTAATCCGGGAGAAAAAGCTCCGGCTTGAGCATATCCGGCTCAAGCAACCCGGTGGGCAAAGTCTTTCTCCCGCTTTCATACAGCTGCATCTGACTCCAGCCTCCCATACAATAACCTATAAGGGGACGACTAACTGGCTTTAACTTCCAGAAATCCTTGTGCTTATTAATAACTTCCTGAATATCTTTTCGCATTTTTCTTCTATTTCCGGTGAACAGCATTAGGGAAGTATTTTTAACCTGCTCTGCTGCTTATTTTAAGTTCTGCTATTTATTTAACGCCATCTCCTACCAACCTATCCTGTAACTCAGTGCAACTATTCCACCAGTAAAAACTTCACGTCTCTTTTAGGTATATTTAGAAGAATACGCGCTCCCTTTCTCTTAACCGGCTTCCCGCTCATGGCATCAACCACCTTCGCTTTACGGGCACTAATCCCCAGCCGGTTGAAATCAAGGGTTACCTCGCTCTGCACCGGGCTGTAATTCCAGTTGGCTACCACTATCAACGCTTTCTTCTCCTCCGGCTTCAAGTAGGTGCTGGCTAAGACCAGCTTATTATCCGTGCTCACGGCTTTCCCTTTTGCCCAGTAGGGGATAAACTCCGCAGTGGTCCACCATTTATCCAATAGGTCCCAGTAGGGGAATATTCGCGGGCCTCCCAGAGAAGGGAGGACATAAAAAGGTAGGGTTACGGCCAGACTTTCACCTAATGAGATGGGGCCATCCTTACGAGAAACCCGTACCTGGAAGAAATCATACCAGAGGTAGGGAGTGCCATATTGAATCTTCATCTCTTTGGCCCGGAACATGTCGGGGGTAAGCCGGGTATAGCGATTTTTCCCTTCGCCTCCCCAGGATTCTCCCTCCACGGTTAAATCCACGAAGCCGGCATAAAGAGCAGGGGGCATCTGGTGCTGGAAGATAACCCCATTTCTTCCCCCGGTGTGCAGGTAAGTGTACATGCGCTTGTAGAGTTCCCGGGTGGCCAGGTAAGCCATGGTGGGATGACGCTGGTTTTCTCCTGCCCTCTGGTAGCCGGCACCATGGGCCGGATTGGCATCAGCCACAGCCCCGGAAACATCTAAATAAAAGCCATCCAGGTCAAAATCTTCCACTATTTTCTTGAGTGCATAAAGGATGAAATCGGAGTAAGAACTCTGAGCGGAAACGATTCTCACCGCTCCCCCAAAAGCATCTCTCCGGGGCAAAACTTCCCATTCCTTTCCGAAGAGCTTAAATTCCGGCGTATCTATTGAAGCACCCGAGGTAGCAAAATAGGTGACCATCTTTGCTCCCTTCGCATGCACAATGGCTGCCTTGCGCCTCGTGGCTGCCGGGTTCTTAACCTCCGGATAGGAAACCTTCGCCAGGTCCCCATATGCATAGAGGGTAATATAAACCCTTTTTAACATCCCCTCCGGGGGAGGCCAACCACTTGCTCCGTAGTTGGTATGCCACAGGCGAGGATTCTTGGGGCGAGGTTTAACCGGGGTTGCCTGGTACATGTACTGGTAGGAAAGCGGTTTGTTTAACCGGGTCGGTTCTCCTATCAGGTTAAGTTTTAGCGTTACTCTTTTCCCCTGCGGGGTAATCTCCTGGTACTTTTTGCTCCTCACGTTCTTATCGCTTTCCGTCATCACTGAAAAGCCCCGCTTATCATCCCCCACCCAGAGGTTATAGAAGAAGGTATCATTCCATATCCAGCCCTTCCGGCTGTACCGCCATTGGGAACCTCCCACAATCTCCTCCACTTTTCGGGAAGAATCTTCCGTGAATACATCCTTGTACAGGCTGGCACTACAGACCCGGGCAATGGGAATACGTGAAGTCCCCCGCGCATAGAGCGCCCTTTCCTTATTTATAGGGAACTCCAGGCTAAGAGAGTCTATGGTTACTGCCTGTTTGCTACTTATCTTCACATCCCAGAGGGCAAATCCGTCAAATTCTATGCGTAGTTTCCCGCTCAGCGTAAGCGGGCCACCTTTCCCGGCAAGTTCCCAGGTTACTTCTCCATCCTTCTGCTCTATCTTTTTCAAGGGCGAAAATTTCCAGCTTACTTCTTTCCCGTTTACCACCGCCCTTAAAACTGCCGGAGAGGCCAGAATATCTTTTCCTAATGCCTTGATGCTTATTGGCAGTCCGTTGTTCCCTATGATATATTCCCTCTCCGTTACCTCCACCCGGTTCCCCTTCACCTTTACCGGAAACCAGGGCGGGGGGACTTTCTCGCTTATTCCTATCTTGTTCCCCATCCAGGATGGTTTCTCCGGTATAGTTAATGGCTCGCTGGTGGAAGCAAGTACTTTACCGGAAGCATCCCGGATAATTCCCTTTACTAAATATTCTCCTACCGGGAGTGCAGAAACATCTACTTTAACCAGGCTTTTGGGGGACTTTGCACTTAATCCTTTCACCGGTGCAGATAATTCCACTCCCGCTTCCCCTGCCTTGTATATCTCTACCCTGGCAGATAAATTGCCGGGCAGGTTGGCTAGCCGTTGGGCATCCACATCCACGTAGAGCATCTTTTCCTTGTAGTTCAGCACACAGTCCAGCTGGAAGGAGGAAAGCACGGTGAAAGGTATCTCTGATTGAGCCAGAAGCATATTTTTAGAAATGTCCTGCGCCGCAAGGATGAGTTCCGCATCTGTCCTCCCGGAAACCTTGAGCGTGGCCGGTAGGGAGAATTCTTTTACTTTGCCGGGAGATAAATCTATTTTCTTTAACCGTTTAAGTAGTATTCTTCCTTTCTTATCCCTCGTCTTTACCGCCATCTCCACCGCTATCTCTTCCCTATCCTTCCCTGCCACACTACCCTTGATGGCAATATTACCGCTCCCCAAATCCCCTACCTGTCTTAACTGAAATCCCACTGCTTCCTGCTTGAATTTTACATACCCGAATTTTGCCGGATTGGCAAATTTACCCTGCGTGAACGCCCAGCTCGTCCATCCCTTAGGTGTACGCTCTGTCTCCCCGGAAATATCCCGGCAAAAGTTCATCCTCCATACTTCCCCATCCTTAGGTGCCGATACTCCCAGCGTCTCAAAGGGAATGGCTATCTCTACCGTCCATATCTTTTTATCAAAACTCAAAACTCCCGAGATTACCTCCCCGCTGTCCTTTACCTGGCTCTTGAATTCCCACTTTCCATTCCAGCTAGCGCCCTCTCTGGAGTTAGCATCTATTATTCCTCCTGCCGGTACTCCCAAAAACTGGAACCACCCCTTCCCCGGCGGCTGAATCCACACCTCCACAGCCTCCATCTGCGCTCCAAATTTTATGTCCCGGCCGCTCTTGCCCGGCCGAAAGTCTTTTGCCCGGTTAAGGGAGGAAAAGGCAATGTAGAGATTTTTATCATCAAAAGTGGTATAGACTATCGTTTGCTTATCCGCCAATGCACCGTTCAGGTCAAAAAAACCGGTTACTCCACCAGCCTGCTCCCATTCCCCCGGTTCTATATTTCCGTCTATACGGGGTGCCACTGCAGCCCGCGGGATGGTTAACAGGGGAGTCTCTCCCGGCCGGAAGTAACTTACCTTCTCTGCCTTTGGGGTCCCGTTGACCACTATGTTAGTGAAATAATGCGTCTTACCGGCACGGCCTGGCTCGAAAAGCACTATCTTGCCAAAAAGCCTGAGGGGCGACTGAGGAGTAGCCAGCAATGCCCTCTTGCCATCAATCAATATTTCAAAACTGCCATCCTGGTGGCAGATTAACTCCACCGCATAGTAGCGATTGGGATCAAAATAGTAAGCCTTCTTGGAAACAAAGTTTTTGAAGCCACCCCCTACGACCTCCTGCCGCAGAAAAACTCTTCCACCCTGTACAAAACGAGGGTCTACATGTCCCTTTGGTCCTCTTAACTGTAAAGTTACCCAATTATTCTTACGCTCAGCCGAGCCAAACCTCATCTCAAACTTGACTGAGATAGGCCCCTGCCGGGTATCAAGCACCACCGGTTCGCCAATACTGGGTGGGATTCTGAATAAAGTGCCTGCCGAAGACCTTTCCAGGGCCCGCATAGCCTTCCTGCCCTGGTCATCCACTACGGCAAACCGGTTATCCACGGTGTGAGCCTTCCAGGTAGGATTAGAAATAAAATCACCGTCGCTGAAATCATCCTTGAGCACCACCTGCCCGGCAAACAGGGTACTTAAACTCACAGCTAAAACCACCATTACCAATAACGCCCTTATTCTCTCCATAAACACTCCCTCCTTTTTACCAATTACGAATCCCTTTTTCATTTCTCAAACTCCAGGGCATAGATAGAAGCTTTCTCCAGCTTGAAACGGAGAATAACTCCTTCTCCTGCCTCTATACCCAAATTATTGTGACCTTTCCATACCACAAGAGTTTTATGTTGGTCACCGAAAATTGGTACTGCATTCTCAAACTCCCGCCCCGGGATCGGCTTACCTGCTAAATCTGCCGCCTCAACTAAAATATACCCGGCACGTTTGGTAACTGCATTGATAAGCAATTTATCGCCGGGAGGAATAACTGCCACGGTGGAAAATTCCCCCTTTTCCGGTGCCTCCAGAGCCACCAGGCGTCCTTTAGGCCATAAAGCATACCCGCAGGCTCTCCGTGCCCTTCTGCGAGGATACTTATGTGGAACATTGAACCCATTGTAAGGCAAGGCAAAGTCTCCGTTTGGCAACTCGATAAGATTGGGAGAAGCAAAGACACAACCCCCATCCCATTCTCCGAAACTGGCCGTCACCAAAATAGGTGCACCCGGGATATAATTCCATATTTTGCCATCATGGCTGGAAAGCACCCGGATATGGGTGGTATCATCTGCCGTATCCCACACGGCAGGAAACATCAAATGGTGGTCAGGTGCTCCCGGGATAGTGGTCTTACAGTTGGTATAAAGCACCTGGTACGGAGGCCATTCTGGAGAAGGCTCTACGATTAATTCCGAAAGAGGAAAATTACGGAAGTCGCTGGTCTCACCTCTACCAATAGCCCGCCGGCCAATGGATATCCATCTCTGCCATTTTATAGCTTTCTCCTCTGGAGTATCATCTGTTGCCTCTTCCCTCTGTTTACCTATCATCCAATCGCGGAAGTAAGCAACATACTTTTTCAGAAACGTGTCGTAATATGCTACTATTTGTGTATCTGAATACATCATTACCAGGGGCTCGGGCAATATTGTCCAGTGAATCCCATCGGGAGAAACAGCACCGCGGACGCCCAGGAAGTATTTATCTGTTATCCTGTACCTCGGGTCAACTGCATCAGGCCTACGTTGGCAATATTCCTCGTATTCTTCCCGGGTAAAATGGTCAATGGATATCCACTTATAGCGCTCAGAAACAGGGGCAGAGGGGTCTATAAAAACCGTGCCGCCTTTATTGTCCAATAAATTGTTATTGCGATTTCCACCATACTCCACTACACCACAATTCGGCCGCTCCCAATGTATGCCGTCTTTTGATTCAAAATAGCAGAAATACCTTTCTCCCCTCTCTTTCAAATCACCCCAGCCTGTATTTCCCCAGGCACGGTAAAGGCTCCCTTCCTTGATAATAGTAATAATCGCAGCTCCACCCTCTTCCCAGGGACGCTCTGCTTTAAGAATCGGACCTGAACGGAGAGCATTTTTTACAGACAGGCGAATTCCCCAGGGACAATCAAAACTTTTCATCCGGGCCTCAAGTGGACCTTGTGCACCTCTCACAGTCACACACTGCCCTTTTTCATCGTACCAACCGAAAGTACCCGGCCGCACATAGTACCAGTTGGTAAAAACTATACGATGTCCAGATAGCCTATACGGTTCACCCACACTGTAAACCTCAGCACACATAATAATCTGCCTCCTTGCTAATATAAGGTAATCTTTTAAGTTTTAATACTCATAATCCTTGTAAAAAATTCCTAATATACGATAGGCCTTCTCTGATATTATCCATACTATTGGCAAAACTAATTCTTATATGAGAATCCCAGCCAAAGACAACTCCGGGGAATACTGCCACCCTGTATTGCTCAAATAATTGCCGGGAAAAATCAACTGACCCAAGCCCGCTGCGAGATATATCGCAGAAGACATAGAACGCCCCCGAAGGCTTTAGCCAGGAAATTTTCTCCATCTTGTTTAATTCAGCTACCATGTAATCTCTTCTCCGAGAGAACTCATTTACCATGTATTTCAACTCTTTCTTGTCCGTTTTAAGTGCAGCAATGGCCGCTTTTTGGCTGATAGAGCAGGCGCCGGAGGTGGAATTCCCCTGCAAAAAAGTCACTGCCTGAGCTATTTCCCTCGGAGCAGCCAGATAACCTATCCTCCATCCGGTCATAGCATGGGACTTGGAAAACCCATTCACTGTGATAGTGAAATCATAGGCTTCTTCACCCAATGCAGCCACTGAGCAATAGTTTAACCCGTCGTATACAAGCTTTTCATATATTTCATCTGACACGATGTAAATCTGCCTGGATACGGCAATTTCTGCTATTCTCATCAGCTCATCCCTGCTATAAACTGCCCCGGTGGGGTTGGATGGGCTGTTTATAATAACCGCCCTGGTTTTAGAGGTAATCGCCTCTTCAAACTGCCGGGCAGTAAGTTTGAACCCCGACCTTACCGTTGTGTGGATAATCACCGGAGTAGCTCCAGCGAACCTGACCATGTGGGGATAGGACATCCAGTACGGGGAAGGGATGATAACCTCATCACCGGGTTCGCATAAAACCTGGAATATATTGTAGAGAGCATGTTTGGCTCCACAGGTAACTACTACCTGTTCGGGCACATAGTCTAATCCATTTTCTTCCTTAAGTTTGCGGCATATGGCCAACCTTAAATCGGAGAATCCCGCCGTGGGGGGATAGCGGGTAAATCCACCTTTTATAGCCTCTATTCCCGCTTCTTTTATGTCATCCGGAGTTTCAAAATCTGGTTCACCCACACCAAAGTCTATAACAAATCCTCCCTCTGCCTTTATTTCCTTCACGCGTAAGCCAATATCCAGAGGAGGAGAAGCTCTTTTATAACTTACTCGCTGTGCAATTTTCATATTTATCCTTAGCTTTCTATACCGGGTTATTTATACACACATACAACCAGCACTATTCCTTTCTTTCATATCATACAAACCAAATTAACACAGGACCAGATTTACTTCAGAGCCAGGTCAGTTTTGCTTATACCTTTTCCGCTCTACCGTGGTAATCCTTTCGACTTCTTATACTTCTTAGCCCTAAATCACTCTTGCCACCTAATTGTATTGCCAAATAAAATCATGTATTAAAGAGTAACACAAAACCCTTCTTTTGTCAATGGGCCCGGCTAGAGCCAACAGGATTAGAAAGGATGAATTTGAAAATGAGATAAGAGAAGGTTTGGAAATAGCCCTTTGAATTTCTGGGGCACTAAAAATTTGCTACCTTCTCCCCTCACGCATCGTTACTTCCAGAGTTGCCCCCCTATATCCATCAGTCCCGACCCCTGTTGGGGACACCTATTCCCTCATGTTAGACTATAGACATCAGACTTTAGACATTAGACGGGAAAGACACATGATACGGGGGACCAACTCACTATTTCCTGTGTACTATCTTCCCCTCACTACCTGCTATTCTTGCTCTCTGTCATTCCTGCGCAAGCAGGAATCCATAACCCTATCTACCCGCTACCAACTACTCACTACTTTACTGGATGCCTGCTTTCGCAGGCCTGCCCGTTCTCCCGACGGATGTCGGGGGAAAGCAGGCAGGCATGACATGTGGACTGGTTTTTCCCCTTTTCTGCTTCTCTTTGTCATTCCTGCGAAATCTATCCCCTTTACCAAGAAACCAGGACACCGAGTTACCATCCTTGCTTACTGTTCACTGGTTACTATTCCCTATCTCCTGGTCTAACGTCTAAAGTCTATGGTCGAAGGTCTAAAATGTCCCCCTCACTACCCGCTACGCGCTACTATCTACTATCTCCCTTCATAGTTCTGGTTACGAGAAACTTTATCTTTCAATGCTTGAGAAAGCGGGTCTGCTTCAGCCGAACACAATCCCTGATGCAGATGGCGGCGCCAGCCCTCAGCATATTCATACTGTCCGGAC
>JALUVB010000215.1 GCA_027021085.1 bacterium | reverse complement strand
AATTGGTAAAAGCCATGAGCTTTACCCCGGCTGAAATTTTCCATCTCCCCGGAGGCACTATCTCTATCGGAGCATTAGCATCTTTAAGCATTTTCAACCCTTCAACAGAATGGGTAGTCAGCAGAGATACACTGGAATCTCTTTCCTATAACACCCCTTTCCTGGGAAAAAGGCTTACGGGTAAATTCGAGTGGGTGATAATTGAGGGAAAGATTGTCCAGGAAGAAGGCAAGATCAGGTGAGAAAATGTTCCGGGTGTTTAAAACATAGGTTATTCTTGCTGTTGATTTCCTCTCCTGCTTGGGGTAAAATGGAACAGTTTTAAGCCTGTTGAAAGACTGTGGACAAATTGTGAATTTTTTAGACTTTCAATTTGACATGATTTCACAAACAGCTTTACCCGCCAACTCTCGAAGAAGAACCGGGGTTAACCCCAGAAAACATCTCTTCTTAATAATTTGTGGATTACTTGTGGATAAATTTATGTCCTGTGGATTAAAAGTCAGAAAAAAAAGGGTTTTTGAGGGCATATGACGGAAAACATGGACAAAGAAATATGGAATAAAACGCTGGAGTTGATAAAAGGTGTGGTGGATGAAAAAGAGTTTCATATGTGGCTTAAACCCATCAAGTTTTTATCTTTCAAAGATGGTACTTTTCGCTTAGAAGTGCCGAACCGGTTTTTTGCTGAGTGGATACGCAATAATTATTTAAACGCCATCAAAAATTCTCTTTCTTTGGTGTTAAACGAGGAGCCTGCTATAGACCTCTCCTACAAAAAAAGGGCTAGCCGGAAAAAAAATATCCTTTCCCGCTCCAGGGGTATCCAGGAAGAATTACAGTTTGAAAGCTTTCTAAATCCTACTTATAATTTCGATACCTTCGTGGTAGGACCATCAAACCGGTTTGCCCACGCTGCCTCCCTGGCAGTGGCAGAATCTCCCGGCAAAGCCTATAACCCGCTTTTTATATACGGAGGAGTGGGGCTGGGTAAGACACATTTAATGCAGGCGGTATGTCACCATATCAAGAACTCGAAAAAAAGAATGAAAGTATATTATACTTCCTCGGAAAAGTTTACCAACCAGCTTATTCTGGCCATCCAGAACAGGACAACGGAAAACTTCAGAAAGAAGTACAGGAACGTTGATGTTTTGCTCATAGATGACATACACTTTATTGCCGGCAAAGAGAGCACAGAAGAAGAATTTTTCCATACGTTCAATGAACTATACGATTCACACAGACAGATAGTAATCTCAGGTGATAGGCCGCCCTCAGAGATTCCCACGGTAGAAAAGCGATTGGTTTCCCGCTTCCAGTGGGGATTGGTGGTTGAAATGCTCCCTCCTGATTTTGAAACCCGGGTAGCTATCTTGAAAAGGAAAGCCCTCTCCCGCGGTTTATCTGTTTCTGATGATGTTTTATATTACATTGCAGAAGGAATTACCTCTAATATCCGGGAACTGGAAGGTGCCCTGATAAAGATTATTGCATATTCTTCTATTAACCAGGTAGAAGTGGATAAAACTTTAGCAAAGGAAATGTTAAAAGATATTATCAAGAAAAATGACGATAATAAAATAATAAGTGTGGATATGATAAAAAATGAAGTCATCAAGGTTTTTCACCTAAAACCTTCTGACCTGCTTTCCAGGAAAAAAGTAAAAAACATAGTTTTTCCCCGCCAGGTAGCCATGTATTTAACCCGGGAGCTTACTGATCTTTCTCTTCCGGAAATTGGTTTAAATTTCGGTGGCAGAGACCATACCACAGTACTGCATGCTTACGAAAAAATAAAAAGAAAACTTGTGCAGGATAAAGATTTTCATAAATTGATAGAGAATTTAAAGCTAAAAATTCAGGGTGGATAATGAGGAATTCTTGGCTTATTTTATCAACAGGTTATATTACCCCTAAGTTAAGTAATAATGAGAGGTTAAAAGGTTATACCTCTATATCCACAGCGTTATTACTAAGAGTACTAAGTTTAATTAAATATAAAAGAGGAGGAAAGTAGTATGAAAATAAAAGTGGAAAAAGAAGATTTATTGAATGGTTTAATTTCATGCCAGGGAATATTAAGTTCCCGCTCTACCCTGCCTATTCTTTCTTACTACTTATTTAAAGTACAAGGGGGAAATATTTCCATATTGGCTACTGACTTGGAGGTAGGCATAGATGTAAAAATACCCGGGGAAATAATCGAAGAAGGAACTATAACTCTCCCTGGTAAAAAAGTGTTTGATTTAGTAAGAGAATTTCCCTCCGGGGTAATTTCCATTTTCTCTGAAGAAAACTTCGTCACATTTAAACAGGAAAAAATATGGGCCAAGATAAATTACTTATCTCCTGATGATTTCCCCAATATCCCGGAAGTTAAGGGAAGGGAAATAAAAATTGATGGTAGCACTTTGAAGCACATGGTAAAAAAGACTTCTTTTGCTGTTTCTCACGAAGAAACGCAGTACATGTTGAATGGTATTTATATAACAGTATTTGAAAACCTGATAAGTATGGTTTCCACGGATACCAGGAGGCTATCCTGTGTAACAGAAGAAATCACCCTGCCTTCACCCGTGGAAGTTGAGGCAATATTACCCTTAAAAGCATGTCTTGAGGTAAGCAGAATCATGAAAGATGAACCTGTAACTATTTTGTGGGGAGATAAGCAAATTAAATTTTCTCAAAAAGGTGTTTCCCTGACTACCCGGATAATAGAGGGGGAATTTCCCGATTATAAAGTTGTTATACCCAGAACATTTAAAACAGAAGCAAGAATAAACAGGGAAGACTTTAAGGATGCGGTAAAAAGGGCGTATATAATGACCAAAGAGAAGTCTCTTTCCATGAAATTAAAGTTCCAGGATGCCAGCCTCATGGTTTCTACCCGGGTGCCCGATGCAGGGGAATCTTCCGAGGAAATCAATATTGAATTACAGGGAGAGCCCTTGGAAATATCCTTTGATCCCGTGCTGGTACTGGATGTGTTGAATGTAATAGAGGAAGATACCATAGTTTTCGGGGTGAACGGGGTGGAAGAGCCAGGGCTTATCAAGCCGTCAGAAAGAGAAGGTTTTCTGTATGTAGTCATGCCTATGAAAATCTGATGTTTCTCCCATGAAGAAGAAAAAGGAACCGCTAAAGATTGATTCGTTAATTGAAAGGGTAATAAAGAATACCGAGAATAAGAGAAAAGAGTATGCACAAAAAGAGGATTTATTGTGTTTTCTGGAGAAGAAATTTAATCCGGGTATATCACGGCATATTCAGCTGGGAAATTTAAGAAAGAAAAAAATGGTAATAAAAGTAGACAGCACGATATGGATGCAGGAGATAAATTTCAGAAGCAGAGAGTTGGTGGCATTGATAAACGAGTTTTTAGGAGGAGATAAAGTGGACAAAATAACCTTGAGGAAACAATGAGTGAAAAATATTCTGCAAAGGACATTGAGATTCTGGAGGGTAAAGAAGCCGTCAGAAAGAGGCCCGGTATGTACATTGGTGATACCGGCGAGAGGGGGCTTCACCATCTCCTGGAAGAAGTGGTGGCAAATGCGGTGGATGAAGCCATGGCAGGGTTCTGCGATAAAATTATGATTACCCTGCATATTGATAATTCCATAACCGTGGTGGACAACGGAAGGGGAATACCGGTGGACGAACACCCTATTCTAAAAAAGCCGGCCCTGGAAGTAGTAATGACTACCCTTCATGCCGGAGGTAAATTTGGCCACAAGGTATACCAGGTAGCCGGTGGCCTGCATGGAGTGGGGCTTACCGTGGTCTGTGCCCTTTCCGAGTGGCTGGAAGCAGAGGTGAGAAGGGAGGGGAAGGTTTACTATGAAAAATTTTCCCGGGGAGAACCGGTTACCAAACTAAAGGTTGTAGGTAAAAGCAAAAAGACAGGTACCCGCATATCCTTTCTGCCTGATAAAGAGATTTTTCTCAGGGCCGAGTTTTCCACCGATTTGATTGTCTCCCGGCTTAGGGAATTAGCTTTCCTGAACAAAGGGCTAAGGATTCTGTTTACTGATGAAAGCACGGGAGAAGAACACGAATTTTTCTTCAAAGGAGGAATAAAGTCTTTTGTAGAGTATGTAAATAAAAACAAAGAACCATTGCACAAGCCGGTAGGCTACGACTGCAAAACAGATGATACGATAATCGAGTTTGCCTTTCAGTATAACAGCAGCTTTCAGGAGACGATGTTTTCCTATGCCAATAATATTCATACCATAGAAGGAGGCACACACCTGGCCGGGTTAAAAAGCGGGCTTACCCGGGCAACCAATGATTACGTAAAGAAAAGCGGCGTACTCAAAGACGGGAATGCCCAGGTAACCGGAGAAGATGTAAGAGAAGGGCTGGTAGCTGTTATAAACGTGAAGATACCGGAGCCGCAATTTGAGGGACAGACCAAGACCAGGCTGGGCAATAGTGAAGTAAAAGGCATGGTAGAGTCGTTTGTGTATGAAAAGGTTTCCGAATTTTTGGAGGAAAACCCTCCTGCAGCGCGAAAAATTGTGGAAAAAATCGTGCTTGCTGCCCGGGCACGCAGCGCAGCCAGAAAGGCAAAGGAGTTAATCAGGAGGAAAGGAGCATTGGAGTCCCTCGACTTACCCGGAAAACTGGCGGATTGCTCGGAGGAAAACCCGGAAAAATCAGAGTTGTTCCTGGTAGAAGGAGAGTCAGCTGGCGGTTCGGCAAAACAGGGAAGAGACAGGCGCTTCCAGGCGATTTTGCCTCTTAAGGGGAAGATTATAAACGTGGAGAAAGCCAGGTTGGACAAGGTTTTAAACAACCAGGAAATAAGAACCATTATTGCAGCACTGGGCACTGGCGTGGCAGACGATTTTAACCTGGAGAGGCTGCGCTACTTCAAGTTAATTATCATGACAGATGCAGACGTGGACGGCTCGCATATACGCACCCTGCTTTTAACTTTTCTTTACCGGCAAATGGCTCCCCTGATAGAAAACGGGCATGTATTTATTGCCCAGCCACCTCTTTATCGCGTCAAAAAGGGCAGCAAGCTGCAGTATTTGGAAAGCGATGACGAGCTGGCAGAATACCTCTGGAGAGAGGGCCGGAAAAGTACAGAGGTAAAAATTGCCAAAAGCGATGAAATACTGGACGAGAAAGCCCTGGAGAAATTGCACCAGATTCTGCAGTTTCTGGAAAAAGCCAGGGAAAGCCTGGGCAGAAGGGGCATCGAACTTGCCGCATACCTGCGCTTTTGGCAGGAAAAAGAAAAGCTTCCTGCTTTTGTGGTAAGAAATAACGGGGAGGAATCTTTTATCTTTTCCGAAGAAGAGAAAGCTTCCCTTCTGGAAACCT
This sequence comes from bacterium, assembly GCA_027021085.1. GTDB lineage: Bacteria > CAIJMQ01 > CAIJMQ01 > JAADFP01 > JAADFP01 > JAADFP01. Next base: position 20,818 of record JALUVB010000215.1, on the reverse strand, counting down.
TGGGAGAAGAGGAGGAGCCGGAAGTAATTGACCTCACCTTCTCTTCCCGGGTAGAAGAATCGTTAAAAAACCTGGAAGCAATAGGAATACCGTCTGAGTACCTGTTTCCCTCTAAGGAGGCCAGGTTTTTACTGAAAGTGGGTGATAAAGAAACGGAAATCACGGGAGTCTTTGAGTTGATTCAGGAAATAAAGGAAGCCGGCAGAAAAGGGCTGAATATTCAAAGGTACAAGGGGCTGGGAGAAATGAATCCCGACCAGCTCTGGGAAACCACCATGGACCCTGAAAGGAGGGTGCTCCTCCAGGTAAAGCTGGAGGATGCCATTGCAGCAGACGAAATATTCACCATTCTTATGGGAGACCAGGTGGCTCCCCGCAGGGAATTTATAGAAACGCATGCCTTAGAGGTCAGAAACCTGGATATCTAAACGGTATGAGCGTAGATAATTGTAGCAGCAGTAAAAGTCACTCCGGCAGTACCCCGGAGTGGAAAGAGGGAAAGTAAAATTTGTGAGGACTCCTGTAATTTTCTACCATAAAATTGGCTATCCTGCGCAGGAGGTAAAACTTCAGAACCTGTTCGTCACACCGGAAAACTTTTCCCGTCACCTCCGCTACCTTTGCTTGCGCAACTTCCGTACCTTCGCCTGCCGGGAGTATTTAGAGAATGGGAACAGGTCACGGGCTGTTCTTATCACCTTTGACGACGGGTTCAGGAACAATTACGAATTTGCCTTTCCGCTGCTCAAAAAATTTGGCTTCACAGCCACCATTTTTCTGGTAGCAGGTGATGTAGGCAAAAAGGTTGCCTGGGAGGAATCAGAAGAACAGCACCCCGAAGAGTTGCTTACCTGGGAGCAGATTCTGGAAATGCATGATTATGGGATCGAATTCCAGTCACATGGGCTTACCCATAGGCACCTGGAAAAATTAAGTGCCGGCGAGCTGAGAGAAGAGCTTAAAACCGCAAAGGGAATCCTGGAGGATAAATTGCACAAGAAAATAGAATTTTTGGCCTACCCATACGGTACTTACAACGACCTGGTCAAAAAAATTGCCCGGGAATGCGGGTATCGGGCTGCCTTTACTACCTGGCGAGGTCCAGGCCGTGACCGCTACGAAATCAGAAGAATGGGGATAAAATACAACCACAGCTTGATAAAATTTATCCGCTATGTAGAATGGGGAAAGAGAAAAAAATGAAAAAGAAAGAGAGCCTGGTAAGCCCCAAGGGAACCGGCATTCCTCACCTGTACACTGATTTCTTAGTAGTGGGGAGCGGGGTGGCGGCCCTGCGGTGTGCCATTAAGCTATCCGAATACGGCAAGGTGCTGCTCATCACCAAGGGAAAACTCATCGACTCCAATACCTTTGAAGCCCAGGGCGGCGTGGCTGTACCAATATCTTCAGAAGACACTACCTCCCATCTTACAGACACCCTGAAGGCAGGCAGGGACCTTAATAACCCGGAAGTGGTGAAAATACTGGTAGAAAAAGGAAGGGCGAGAGTAGAGGAATTAGTGAAGTGGGGAGCCACCTTTGATACGAAAGGGGGAAAGTTTCATCTTACCCGGGAAGGCGGTCACTCCCATAGCCGTATACTCCATGCCGGAGGTGATGCTACGGGCAGAGAGATTTCGCGCGTCTTGATAGCCCGGGTGATGGTCACCCCCAACATCTCCTTTTCGGAATTTACCTTCGCCGTGGATTTACTGGTGGAGAGGGATACCTGCCTGGGGGTGCTGGGCTTCCGGGAAAAGGAAGGTTTTATAGCCATTCTGGCCAAAAAAACCATCCTGGCTACAGGCGGGGCAGGTCAGGTTTACAGAGAGACCACCAATAACCAGGTAATCACCGGAGACGGCATTGCCATGGCCTATAGAGCCGGATGTGAAGTCATGGACATGGAATTTATGCAGTTTCATCCTACTGCATTGTATATTGCCGGCGCGGCGCGCTTGCTTATTTCAGAGGCAGTAAGAGGAGAGGGGGGGATTTTGCGCAACAAGTTCGGGGAAGCCTTCATGAAAAAATATCATCCAGAAGGAGACCTATCGCCCCGGGATGTTGTAGTAAGGGGTATCTTTGCGGAAATGTTAAAAACCAGGACCACCCATGTCTACCTGGATGTTACCCATATCCCGTTCAAAAAGTTGAAGAAGAGGTTCCCCCATATTATCCAGGCCTGCAATAATGTAGGCGTGGATGTAAGGTATGCTCCCATACCGGTTAGGCCAAGCGCACATTATTTTATGGGAGGGATACGGGTGAACAAGAGGGGGGAGACCAGCCTGGAAGGGCTCTATGCCTGCGGCGAATGTGCGTGCTCGGGACTGCACGGAGCAAACAGGCTGGCATCCAACTCCCTGCTGGAAGGGTTGGTATTCGGGGAAATTGTAGGTGAGCAGGCAGGAAGTACCCTGCAGAGGAGCTCCTATCCCAGGCGAAGAATACCCTATGGAGATACTTATCCGGGAGGAAGCCATTTATCGCTTGACCTGCAGGACGTAAAGATGTCGCTAAAGAGCCTTATGTCAAGACACGTGGGAATAATCAGGGACGAAGAAAGCCTACAGGAAGCTGAAGAAAGAATTCGTTTCTGGTGTGGATATATTATGAAGCGTGAATTTTTCTATCCGGAAGGCTGGGAACTGCAGAACCTGCTCACCATTGCCCGGCTTATCGTTAACGCGGCGAAGGTAAGAAAGGAAAGCCGTGGGGTTCATTATCGCAGGGATTACCCGGAGGAAAAAGACGCATGGAGAAAGCACATAGTGTTAAGTAAAGACCAGGAGGTGAAAATTGTTGAACAATAAGGGAATTTACGAGAGCAACCTGCAGGATATTCCTCTTTTAAAGAAAGGCAAGGTCCGCGACATCTACGACCTGGGGGACACCTTGCTTATCGTTGCTACCGACAGAATCTCTGCCTTTGACGTGGTTCTTCCCACCGTAATCCCGGACAAAGGGAAAATCCTTACCCAGATCTCCTGTTTCTGGTTCCAAAAAACCTCTTCCATAATAAAAAACCATGTGATTACCTGTAAAGCAGGGGAATTTCCTCCCCTGTTAAAGAAACATGAGCAAATTCTGCAGAAGAGGAGTATGCTGGTAAAAAAGGCGGAAGTTATTCCCATAGAATGCGTGGTAAGAGGCTACCTGGCCGGAAGTGCCTGGAAGGAATACAGTAGTACAGGCGCAGTACAGGGCATAAAGTTCCCGCCCGGCCTTAAGGAAGGAGACAAGCTTCCTCAGCCGGTCTTCACCCCCTCCACCAAGGAAGAAGGAGAGCATGACAGGCCCCTCACCTTGCGGGAAACGGAGGAAATCATAGGCAGGGAGAAAGCACGGCTATTGCAGGAAGCATCCCTGGAAATATACCAGTTTGCTGCCCGATACGCAGAGGAAAAAGGCATTATTATTGCTGATACAAAATTCGAGTTTGGCGAGATAGAAGGGGAAACAGTGCTGGTAGATGAACTCCTTACCCCGGATTCCTCCCGTTTCTGGCCTAAAGAAAACTGGGTGCCGGGAAAGAAGCAGGAGGACTTTGATAAACAGGTGGTGCGGGATTACCTTGATTCACTGGACTGGGATAAAACACCGCCTGGTCCGTCTCTGCCGGAGGACGTCGTGGAATTAGCCAGGGCAAGGTATCTGGAAGCTTACCGCAGAATAATAGGGAAATTCCCAGAATTATGAAATATCTCCTGCTTATCTTTCTTGTCTTTGCCCTCTTCCTCCCCTCTTTCGCAGAAGAATGGCATTACGTAGTTAAGTGGATGGGGATAAAAGTGGCCCGCATGAATGTGAAAATAGAAGAGCAATCCCCTCTGGTGCATATGAAAGCGAACCTGCGCACCGTGGGGCTTTTCAGCCTTACCCGCCGGATAAGGGACAGCATGGAAAGCACCTGGGATAAAGAAAAAAAAGAGCTTACTTACTTCAAGGAAGTATTGCATGAAAGAAAATACCGTTACAGGGAAGAGGTAATTTTTAAAGAAGGAAAAGCCTACAAGGGTGATAGAATAACCCCCGTTCCGCCCAATACCCTTGACCCCCTTTCCCTCTTTTACTCCCTGCGTTACCTTTCCCCGGAAAAGGATGAACGGCAGTATAACCTTTACGTGCACGGGAAGGTCAGGGAAGTAAGCCTGATAGTGGTCAGGGAAGAGAAGCTGAAAATTTATGATGATTACTTCCAGGCCATTAAAGTGGTGCCGCGTACAAATTTCAAGAAATTGGAAGGAACGGCAAAAAAAGTGCAAAAACTGGAATTATGGTTGGCGGGAGAAAAACGCGTGCCTGTTTTAATGGAAATGAAGAGTAGTTTTGGCCGGATAACCTTCCTGCTGGAAAACCGGAAGCAGTTTGCCCAGGAGCGTAGGCAATGAGCAAGCAAGACTTGGGGTCGTACACTTTTGTGGGTAACCTAGTTTATTAGGGAGCGATTATGAGGGGTGAAGGATACTGGAGAAGGTTTATAGCCACTCTCCACCGCCTGCACTGGGAAAAAATAAAGAAAAATGTCACCTGCCTATTGGAAGAGAGAGAGCTATTCCGTATGATTGCAGAATCCCTGGCAGTAGGTATCGTAGTGACTGATACAAAGGGCGGGATTGTGTACGTTAACCCGTCTGCTTTGCGTATAACAGGCGGGAAAGGAGAAGAAGGGGATGTGTTCCCCTTGTGGGAAACATTGAAAAAGGAAGAGCAAGAAGAAGGCGAAGTGCAAATAAATGGATCAACACCCCGCTACCTCTGGTTCTGGAAAACCACCTTGTCTGAAAACCTGCTCTTTTCTTTCCTGGATATAACCGCGCAGAAGAGACGGGAAGAGGAAAGGATATGGAAGGATAAGTTCTCCTCTTTTCAGTATCTTGCCGCTGGGGTGGCGCATGAACTGGGAAATCCCCTTAATGCTTTAAAAATCCATGCTGAACTCATGGAAAGAATGGTGCACAGGGGAGAAGAAGAAAAAACAAAGGAACACCTCCGGGTGATTAAAGAGGAAATTCTCAGGCTGGAAAACATAGTGCAGGATTTCCTGGATGTACTAAGACCCATTCATCTAACCTTGAGTGAAATAAGGGTGGAAGAAGTGATAAAATCTACCTTGGAATTGCTCTTACCCGCCATGCAAAAGAAAGGAATTATTTGTGAGACAAGGCTTTCTGAATCCACCCCTCCTCTCTTGCTGGACAGGGAACGCTTAAAGCAGGCTTTGATAAATATTCTCAGTAATTCTCTGCATGCTACGGGAAAGAACGGTAAAATAGTAATTAGCACGGGGGAGAAAAAGGGATTTGTGCATATCGTGGTGGCTGACGAGGGAGAAGGCATACCGGCAAAGGACCTTGCTCATATCTTTGAGCCCTTTTTTACTACCAGAGAAAAAGGCATGGGGCTGGGTTTAACCATTAGCCAGAGAATAGTGAAGGCGCATGAAGGGAGCATAGAGGTAAAAAGCAACCCCGGGAAAGGAACCACCACAATCATCTATCTCCCTATAAAACGTACGCAGGTCCCCCTGCCGGCAAAGAGGCAAGCATGAAAGGCGTACTGCTCCTTGTGGAAGATGACCAGAATGCCCGGGAAGGCATGCGGGCAGCCCTGGAGGAGGAGGGCTACCGGGTCATTGGGAAGGCAGATGCCCGGGGAGCACTTGAAATACTCAAAAAGAAGAAAGTAGATTTAGTCATAACTGACCTCCGCCTGCCCGGCATGGATGGGCTGGAACTGCTTAAAAAAACCCAGAGGCTCTCTCCCTCCACGTTAATCATTGTCATCACCGCCTATGCCACCGTGGAAAATGCGGTGGAGGCAATGAAAGAAGGAGCCTATGATTATGTTACAAAACCCATAAACCTGGATAGATTTCTTCTCTTAATAAAAAGAGCGGTTACGGAAAAGAAACAGAGGGAAGAATACCAGATTTTAAGGGAGAAGTATGAAACATTAAAAAAACAGGTGGAGGAGAGGCACAGCTTTGAGAGCCTTATCGGTGCTTCCCATAAAATGCAGGCGATTTTCCAGACCATTTTACAAATTGCTCCCGCCCGCGCCCCGGTGCTCATTCAGGGGGAAAGCGGCACAGGCAAGGAGCTTATTGCCCGTGCACTGCATGCCAGAAGCGACAGGAAGGATAAGCCCTTTATTGCTGTACATTGTGCCGCGTTGGCCACCACACTCCTGGAGAGCGAGCTCTTTGGCCATGAGAAGGGAGCGTTTACCGGAGCGGTGGAAAGTAAGCCCGGCCGGTTTGAGCTTGCCAATCATGGCACACTCTTTCTTGACGAGGTAAGTGAAATAGACCCGGCAGTACAGGTAAAATTGCTAAGGGTCCTGCAGGAGCAGGAATTTGAGAGGGTGGGTGGAGTGAAGACCATCAAGGTGGATGTAAGGGTGATAAGTGCTACAAACGTACAGTTGGAAGGAAAGGTAAAAGAAGGGAAATTCAGAGAGGACCTTTATTATCGCTTAAAAGTAATCTCCCTGAATATACCCCCCCTGCGCGAGCGCAGGGAGGACATCCCGCTTCTTGTGCACGCTTTTATCAAAGAAGCCAATCAGGCTAACAATAAAAAGATAAAGGGAATAACTTCCCGCGCCCTGACTTTCCTAATAAACTATTCCTGGCCCGGGAATGTCAGGGAATTAAAAAATGTTATAGAAAGCATGGTGGTCCTTGCCAAAAAGGATGTTATCACCGCCGCGGATATCCCGGCCTACATCAAGCAAGAACTCGAGAGTAAGGAGGCAGTTGTACCGGTTAAACTGGAGGGTTCCTGGGCAGAGATAGAGAAAACACTTATCTTTGCTGCTTTGCGGTATGCAGAGGGAAACAAAACCCGGGCTGCTGATTTGCTCGGGTTGTCGCGGAGAACACTTTACCGAAAGCTTAAAGAATTGGAAATAGCCGGGTAAATTATTATTTATTATGGAGAATAACCAGTTGCTTTATACTGAATTAGGGAACCTGGTTATAGTACGGGTGGAATGTAAAGGCACCTGGGTGGAGAGCAAAGCCTTCCTGGAATTTGCCAAAAGAAAGATAAAAGAGGGCAAAGAAGTTATCGTGGACCTGAGTAATTGCAAGATGCTAGATAGCACGTTCTTAGGCAGTCTGGCTTACCTTGCTCTAAAAAGGGGTAAAATAGAAATTTTTAAACCCTGTAAAGCAGTGAAAAGGGCCATAAGCACTCTGGGTCTGGGAAAGATTATTAAAGAGATAGATATCCCCCAGGGAGAGGGAAAGAAGGGAATAGTAGAGAACAAATTATCCCCTCCCGAAGCAGAGACCATTCTCCTGGCCCATAAAAGCCTGGTAAAAGCTCATCCCAAGAATCTCCCGGAATTCAAGGACCTCATCGAAATGATGGAGAAAGAGCTTGAAAAGAAATAAAACACTGGTAGGCATAGGCCTGGGGGTATGGCTATTTTATCTGGTGTTAGAATTGCGCCATCATCCTACAGCGCTATCCCTTTCAATGCTTAGCTTCCTTCTCTTTATTTTCCTTGCCTGGCGGATGCACAAAGTGGAAAGAGAGCTTAATTATGCAGAAAGAGAGAAAGAAAGCCTGGCCCTCAAGCTTGAGGATAGAGAAAAAATAGCCGAAATTTTTGAGGAAATTAGCGAGATGTACGATATCTTTGTGGAAAAAATAGATTTTGATAGCCTGGTTAAAAAAACCGCAGACTTTGTAGGCAGGATTCTGGAGGCTGATTTGGCCATGGTGAAAGTTTTTATCCCTGGAGTGGTGGATAAAGAGGTAATCGTAGGGGATGAGACCATGAAAATCCCCCCGGAGATTGTAAATACTCTCCTCAAACAGCGGAAAGACATGTTTATCGAAGATGTTACCCACTATCCTCCTTTTAATCTCCTGGCAGAACAGAAATTTTCCAAGGTGATTTCCTGCCCGTTGCATACCAAGGCCTCCACCTACGGGTTTATCGTAGGGCTCAATAGAGAGAGAAGGTTTACCAATATGCAGCAATTTTTGCTCACCAATTTTGCCCACCACATTTCATTACTGGTGGAAAATGCACAGCTCCTGGAAAGGATTAAGGAAACCACGCTCAAGCGGGAAAGGGACGGCATCTCAGACCTCAGGAAGCTGCAGGAGAAGATTTCCATAGAGAAAAAGGTAGAAGAAAGGGAAATGGAGTTGGCCCGCGAGATACAGAAAAAACTGCTTCCCTTCCCCCTACCGGAAGTGCCAGGGGTAGAACTCCATGCCCTCTCCCGGGCTTCTTTTGAGGTGGGAGGTGATTACTTTGATGTCTTTCCCCTGCGCAAAGAGAGGTGGGGTATTGTTATGGCGGACGTATCAGGGAAGGGGGTACCTGCTTCTCTTATCATGGTTATGCTGCGCACTGCACTCCGTACCTTCCCCCACCTGGTAAAAGAAAACCCCTTGCGCTGCATCCAGGAAATCAATAAATACATTTACCGGGAGACAGAGGAAAACATGTTTGTCTCGCTTATCTACCTTATTTTCCTACCGGAGGAAGGCAAGCTGCTCTTTGTTAATGCAGGGGGAGAAATCCCTCTTCTTTACCGGAGAGAGTCCCGTAGCATAGAGGAGCTTTCCAGCGAAGGCATGGTAGTGGGGCTTCTGCCGCACTGGGAATACGGAGAAATTAAAGAGATTACGTTGAACAAGGGAGACCACCTTCTTCTTTATACCGATGGCGTCATAGAAGCGGCAAGCCCTCAGGGAGAGCTCTATGGTGAGGAAAGGCTTAAAAATTTTCTGGATAAGAAAGGCGATTTATCACCACAGGAATTCTTGCGGGAACTGGAAATGGAAGTAATGGGTTTCTCATGGAACAAACCCCTTTCTGATGACCTGACACTTCTGGCAATAAGGAGAAAATGATGAAAGCAGTAGGGCTGGACTTAGGTGGTACATTTATAAAAGTGGGGCTGGTGGATGAGACAGGCAGGATTCTGAAAAAGAAACAACTGCCTACCAGGGCTGAGGAAGGAAGGGACAGGGTGCTTGTCCAGATGGAGAAGGGAGTGCGAGGCGTCCTGGAAAGCGGGACCAGGGGTATAGGAATAGGCACCCCAGGCATAGTGGACCGGAGAGGGTTTGTTTACAGTGCACCCAACCTCCCTGCCTGGGATAATTTGAATTTAAAGAGGTACTTCGAGGAAAGGCTTTCTCTGCCGGTAGTGGTGGAAAACGATGTGAATACCATTACCTGGGGAGAATACCTATTTGGTGCAGGGAAGGGGTCGCGCTGTATGGTCTGCATAACCCTGGGCACGGGCCTGGGAGGTGGCATAGTCATGGAGGGCAGACTCTTAAGAGGCGGGGAATACTCTGCAGTGGAATTGGGGCACATACCCATAAACTACAAGGGGCCCCTCTGTAAGTGCGGGAACAGGGGGTGCATTGAGAGATATGTAGGAGCACAGTACATAACAGCCATGGCAAAGAGGGAAATACGGCGGGGCAGAAAGAGCAAGATAGAGGAAATAGTAGAAGGGAATTTGGCAAAAATCACCCCAAAAATCATCGCGCAGGCCTATAGTCAGGGAGACAGACTCTCCGAGGAAATATGGATAAAAGTGGGAAGGTACTTAGGCGCATTTTTTTCCGGTATAGTGAACATATTTAACCCGGAGGTGATAGTTATTGGGGGCGGCATTTCGCAGGCAGGGGAAATACTTTTTTCTTCCCTGAGGAGCGAGGTAAAAAACCGGGCCTACGCTCTTTTCAGCCAGGGGCTCCGGGTAGTGCCTGCCGGCCTGGGAGTGGAAGCAGGTATTGTTTCCGCTGCTTCTTTAATCCTGAGAAGCAGGAATGACAAGGCGGGTAGCGAGTAGCGGGGGAGGATAGAGAACAGTGAGCAGTGAATAGCGAATGGCATTCCCGGCTGACGGGCCCCGATTACCGAAACCGTAGCAGGAAAAATTTTAGGAAAATGGAAAATGTCTTATCCCTCCTGGGCAAGCATTTTAGCTGTCCGTACTGTGAAAGGGAACATTATATCCCTACCCGCGAGGTGCTTATACAACGAGAGGCTCTTTCTCGTTTACCCTCCTTTCTTTCCTCCCTGCTGGAGGGGAAAAATGTTCTGCTTCTCTGTGACCATATAACTTACCAGGTGGCCGGGGAAAAAAGCGAGAAGCTTTTAAAAGACACCCACAACCTATCTCTGCAGGTGCTTCATCCGCAAGGGACTTCCCGGGTATATGCAGAAGAAAAGTACCTGAGAGGTATCCTGCAGAAGGCAGAAGGGCAGGATATGCTTGTAAGCGTGGGAGCAGGCACTATCACGGACCTGGGAAAATACGCGGCTTATAAACTGCACATACCGGTAATAAGCCTGCCTACTGCTCCCTCCATGAATGCTTATACCTCGGCGGTGTCCGCTTTCCTCTCCGGAGAAGGATTAAAAGTAACCGTGCCGGTAAATCCGCCGGTGGGAGTGTTAGTGGATAGCAAAATAATTTCGGAGGCTCCCTTAGACCTGATTAAAGCCGGCTTCGCGGATAGCCTGGCAAAGGCATTTGCCAATGCAGACTGGAAAATTTCCTCTTTTCTCAGCGGGGAAATGTTCTGCCCTTTGCCGCTCAAAATAGTTACAGAGATTGAAGCTAAGTTCATCAGGCAGGGAGAGAAAATAGTAAAGAGGAACGAAGAGGTCATTGTTTGCCTTATGGAGGGACTTATCCTGGGAGGTTTCTCCATGGTTATTGCTGGCAAGTCCTCGCCTGCTTCAGGGGGAGAACACCTGATCTCTCACCTTCTGGATATGGAGGCACATAAAAAAGGCCTTGCTCCTTACTCGTACCACGGCATCCAGGTGGGGCTGGGTGTGCTTGTCTCCTCCCGGCTTTACGATATATTGAGAACATTTTCTGCAGGAGAAGTGGAGCGGCGGCTTAAGAAAAGAGGGGTTGATTACCAGGAAAGGATAAATTTTCTGGCGCAAGAATTCCCTTTTATAAAAAAAATATTTGAGAAAAAGATACCGCTGCTCAAGGAACTGCCCAATAAATTACCTCCTCTCTGGGAGAAGGTGCAGGAAGAGGTCTTTCCCTTGCTTTACCCGCATAAGGAAATCAAGGAGTATCTGAGAAGAGCAGAATGCCCCCTCCGTTTTACAGAAATCGGCGTGGATAAAGCACTCTGCAAAAAGGCAATACTCCAGGCCAGGTTCATAAGGGACAGGCTAACCGTGCTGGACCTCGCTGACGAACTGGGCATACTGGAAGAAGCCAGCTCTTCAATTGCCTGCTGACTACCTACTACCTATGCCCTACCATTTATAGCGGACAGTGTAGAGAACCTTCGTTTCTTCATTAGGCTTCACCTTCAGCTTAAATTGCACAGTCTGGGCGTCCTTTTTTTCCCAGGCATGGGAAGCGTTTACAATCTTCCAGTCTCCCCAGAGATGCTCCACTACCTCAATAGTTACTTCCTCCTCCTTATGGTTTCTCAAAACAATCTGGTAGGAGGATTCCCAGAGGCGGTTGCCCAGCTTTTCCTGTTTTAATTGCTTCCTTTCCCCCACTAAGTCAAAGGCGTAGCCCAGGAACAACTGCACTTTTTCATCTTTGGGCGTGTGGTCAATCTCGTCCTCGCCGATAAACTCCATGTCTCCCTGCGAGGCTTTATAAACCCGTATCTTGCCCTTGGGGAGAGGCATCCCGAGATTATATTTGCCTGAATTGGTAAATTCCACGTTAACCGCTACCTTTTTCCCTCTTTTTGCTCCATCATAAGTGTATATCTTCTGGAAAGGAACCTGCGAGGCCTCCAGGAGAGAAATTTGTTTTATCTGGTTATTTTTCAGCGTGGTTTTGCGTGAAAGGGTGTAAATGCGGTATTCAAAAAAGGGAGCCTCTTTAAATTGGGGAGCTTTTACATTCATTGCTTCGTACATTACCCTTCTTTGCGGGACTGCTTTCTTTTCTACCTGGTGCACCTCTCCGGCAATAAGTTTGAGCTTGGCATCAGTAAAAGTTGTCCCCGAGCGGTTATCAAGCGTAACCCAGCCTTTTAAAGCCAGCTTTTTTTCCTTTTCCCTTATCCTTACCACGTAATCTGCCTTCCAGTTAATCCCTTTTGTTATATAGGTGACCTCTACGGGTAATTTCCCCTTCTTCTCCGATTTTATCCACCATACCAGCGTGGGGCGGGTAATCAGCCCCTGGGGGAGGGAGGGAAATACAATGCTTTTGATATTGTCCATTTTCAGGAGAATTAAATTTCCTTTACGCAGTTGAAGTATCAACGTATCTCCCTGGAAACTTTTCAGTTTGCCTTCAAATGTATTATCGCCTTTTTCTGTTATGCTTATCTCCTGCTCCAGGTATTTCTGCAGTAGTTTTTGCGCGCTTAAAAGGTCAAACTCGTAATTTTGCTCCAGGAGAGAAGCCGGGAAACGGGGAGAAAGAGAGCGAAAGAGCACGCTTTCAGGCTCTATGCGTGCGGCTACATCTGAAAACCGTTTTTCGTTGATACCCTTGACGAGTTGCAAAGTGCGTACATCTTTAACCAGGGCAAAATTCTGGTTGTAAACGGTAAGGGAAACATCTTTCTCGTTCATGGCGGATAAGGCAGCAAGAAATACAAAGAAGAAAACAGTAGCTAAAAAAATACTTTTCTTCATAGACACCCCCTTTGCTCCATTATAACATCTTCCCGTGGCTACACCAAAAGGGAAGATTCAGGCATAAATTTCTGGAAACTTAGTGGAGCAAAAAACAATCAACAAGCTTGACTAAGCACGAATATAGATGATAAACTATCGGCAGTGGGAGGTGAAAAAAATGGATATACAAAAAGTAATCTTCAATGTGGTAGAGAAGGGAACATCCAACCGCATGACAAATGCCCTGATAAATTCGTCATTACGCAATCCTCGTACCCGCAAAGCGCTCCTTAAAGCGACAGAGAAGGTTATCTACTCTGCTGCCATGAAGGGGCCCTCGCGGCCCAAGAAAGTCTACCTGGATAGGTATTACATGGGAAGAGCGCTGCTTAACTCCCTGGATAAAGCCCTCTCCTCCGACGCTCTGTCCAAAGAGTGTATTAATAAATTGTCAAGTGTTTTCTTTGGAAAGGTGCTCCTTTCCGGTATTCACACTCGGAAGAAGTTCTACGAAGAACATGGTTTCCAGCCACCTTCCTTTATTACCATTTCCCCCACGAACGTATGCAATCTTCAATGTGTGGGATGCTATGCAGGCGAGATATATGCAAAGCATGTCTTAAGATATGATGTATTTGACAAAATAATTGAGGATATGAAAAAGGAATTTGCCGCTCACTTCTTTGTTATTTCGGGCGGCGAGCCTTTTGTTTACCGCGATAACGGTAAAACCCTCTTCGATATCCTTGAAAAACACCAGGATGCCTATTTCATGGCCTATACCAATGGGACCAGAATAGATAAAGATGTGGCAAAGAGGCTGGCAGAATTGGGTAATTTCACCCCTGCCATATCTGTGGAGGGATTTGAGAAGGAGACCGATGCCCGGAGAGGGAAAGGCGTATTTAAGAAAATCATGCAGGCCATGGATAACCTGCGGGAAGCAGGGGTCATGTTTGGTATATCAGTAACTCCCTGCCGCCATAATGCTGAACTGTTGCTTTCCGATGAATTCCTCAAATTTTTCTTTGATGAAAAAGGCATCTTTTACGCCTGGTTCTTCCAGTACATGCCCATTGGAAGGGCTCCTTCCCTGGATTTGATGGTAACGCCCGAGCAGCGGGTTAAGATGTATCACCGCATCTGGGACCTGGTTATCAATGACAAACTTTTCCTGGCAGATTTCTGGGACTCAGGCACTGCTTCTGATGGCTGCATGTCCGCGGCAAGAGGCGGCGGGTACTTCTACGTGCTCTGGGACGGCACTATTACCCCCTGTGTCTTTATCCCCTTTAAGGACAGAAGGTATGGCAATATATACGAAGTTTACAAGCGGGATGAAACGCTCACCGACGTGATAAAATCTCCCCTGTTTACTGCCATCCGGAAATGGCAGTCTAATTACTGGATGGAGCAGCCGCGCGAGAAATGCGGCAACCTGCTGGCACCCTGCATCATTAGAGACAACTGCCAGGTATTCTACAAGATAGTCAAGGCAGTGGGTGCAGAGCCGATAGATGAGGGAGCAGGTTCCTACCTAAAGTTTGTGGAAAAAGGCGAGATGCCTAAATACAATGAAGAATACCGTAAATTGACCGATCCTCTCTGGGAGAAGTGTTTTCTTAAAGAGGAAGAAGACGATGCTACCTTGCCGGAGGTCGCGGTAAGCAAAGAATAAGCCCGGGAGTGGCAAGTAGCGAGGGAAATGTTAGGATGCAAGATAGAGTATACGGGCGGGGGGCATAGGGGGAACTGGTAACTCACGACTCTTAGACTATAGACCGGGAGATACGGTATACCTGTAGGGCAGATAGCGGTGCAGTCCGTGGCACCATTCACCCGTCTGCCTTCGCAACTTCCGCAAACAGCCTAAAAATGGTAAACTTATAACCGTCATGCTGGATTTAAAGTTTGTACGTGAAAACCCCGCGATAGTCAGGGAAAGCCTGGAAAAAAGAGGGGAAGACAGCGAAATTCTGGAGAATTTCTTAAAAGTTGACGAAGAGAGGAGAAGACTCCTTAGAGAAGTGGAACCCCTGAAGAATAAAAGAAACGAGCTTTCCCGCCAAATTGGGCGGAAGAAGCAAAAGGGCGAGAACGTAGATGCCTACATGCAGGAAGTTAAAGAAATCTCCTCTCTCATCAAGGAGAAGGAGAAACAGGTGGAGGAGAAGGAACGGGAAGTGAAAGAGGCCCTCCTGGGTATTCCCAATATCCCGCATTCCTCCGTCCCTCCGGGAAAAACATCGGCAGACAACCAGGTGGTGAGGGAATGGGGAGAACCGCGCCGCTTCTCCTTTACTCCCAGGCACCACTGGGACATTGCGGAAGAGCTGGGAATAATTGACTTTAAGAGAGCCGCGAAGATATCAGGCTCGCGGTTTGCCGTTTACTGGGGAGAGGGAGCCCTTCTGGCCAGGGGGCTGATCCAGTTTATGATAGATGTGCATCTCCGCCAGGGATACGAAGAGGTTTATCCTCCTTTCCTGGTGAATCGCGCCTCCATGACTGCCACAGGCCAGTTGCCTAAATTTGAAGAGGATATGTTTCACACGGATATGGAGCTTTTCCTGGTGCCCACGGCAGAAGTGCCGGTAACCAACCTTTTCCGGGAAGAGGTACTGAAGGAAGATGACCTGCCGGTCAGGTTGGTTGCCTATACAGCCTGTTTTCGCAAGGAAGCAGGCTCCTACGGGAAAGATGTGCGGGGGTTAACCCGGCAGCGGCAATTTGACAAAGTGGAGCTGGTGAAATTTGTTCATCCGGATGCTTCCTACCAGGAGCTGGAAACTCTCCTGCAGGATGCGGAAAGAATTTTGCAGCTGCTGGAGATTCCTTATCGGGTAGTTGCCCTGTGTACGGGTGACCTGGGCTTTTCTGCCGCCAAATGCTACGACCTGGAGGTCTGGTTGCCTTCTGAGAAGAGGTTCCTGGAAATATCTTCCTGCTCGAATTTCGAAGACTTCCAGGCACGCAGGGCAAATATACGCTTTAAGCCCAGGGAAGGGAAAGAAAAAACCAGGTACCTCCATACCCTCAATGGTTCAGGCTTAGCGGTAGGAAGGACCATCATTGCCCTTTTAGAGAATCATCAGCAGGAAGACGGAAGTGTGCTCATTCCGGAACCGCTCAGGCCGTATTTAAAGGGTAAGTATACTTTAGAGAAAAAACAGGTTTGAAAGATGCCACATATTCTCCCTTTCCCAGGTATTTTTTTTCATAGGCAGAAAGCAGGCGATATTTCCCACCTTATTGCTCCTCCTTACGATGTTATAGATGACCAGGAGAAAAGGGCCTTTGTTTCTCCCTACAATATTACCCGGCTCACGCTTTCCTGGAAGGAAAATGACTACCGGGAGAGAGGGGAAAAGTGGAATGCCTGGAAGAAGCAGGGAATATTTGTTAAAGAAAAGACCCCCTCCTATTACCTGTATTACCACTACTTTCCCTGCGAGGGTAAGGAGATTTTGAGAAAAGGATTCTTTGCCGCGGTAGAATTAAGCGACTACAGTGAGCGGAAAGTAATTCCGCACGAGGCAACCCTATCCTCGCCCAAGCAGGACAGGTATAAACTCCTCCAATCTACCCGGGCTTCCCTGGAGCCCATATTCTTTCTTCTGCCGCAGGGCAAAGAAGTGATAAACATCCTGGAAGAAGAGCGCGAGGAGCTTATTTTTTCCTTTTCCCTGGGAGAGGAACGCTGCCAGATGTGGAAAATAAGCAGGAAAGAAGTCACCGATAAAGTTTCTGCCCTGCTTGGGTCCAGGAGTCTCTACATAGCAGACGGCCATCACCGCTACGAAACCTCGCTCCTTTACAGCAGGGAAAACTCTGCCTTCAAACACATATTAGGCTATATCGTGCCCCTGGAAGACGAAGGGTTGATTATTCTCCCGGCGCATCGTCTGTTGCGGACTCTTTCTGAGGAAGCGGTAAAAAAATTATTCAGGCTGGGGAAGAATCTGTTTAAATTTTTTCCCGTGCAGACAACCTCTTTCCAGGAGATTCTCCGGAAAGAAGGAGAAAGGCACCATGCGTTTATCTTTTTCAGAAAGGGAAGTCCTCCTTATCTGATTAAATCTATAAACGAGAAAAAGGTGGAAAAGGAAATAATAGACCACTCCCCTGCCTGGAAGAAGCTGGATGTGAGCATCCTTCATTCGGTTATCTTTAGTGAGATAATGGGGATGGAGGAAGAACAGCTGCAAGCGGAAAATTTACTCTCCTACGTGGTGGGCAGGGAAAAGGCCCTGCGTTTAATTGAGAAAGGGGAATTTACCGCCGGGTTTTTCCTCAATCCCACCCGGATAGAAGAAGTAAAGAGGGTGGCGGACAAGGGCGAAAAAATGCCGGGCAAGGCGACTTACTTCTACCCCAAGGTCCCTTCCGGGCTGGTAATGTTTGAGCCATGATTAGATATAACCCTACCCGCATGGAGCTTCTTCGCCTGAAGAAGAGAGTTTCCCTGGCAAAAAGGGGGCATGAACTTCTGCGGGACAAGCTGGATGAATTGGTGAAGGAATTCATACAACTGGTAAGAAAAGAGGAGAAGTTACGGAGTGAAACGGAGGAAAGATTTCTGAACGTGCTTAATAAGAGCATCTTTGCCGGCTCCCTGCTTTCCCGGGAAGAAAGGGAAAACCTCCTGGAACCCCTCTCCTTTCCTGCCGCCGGCGTGGAGGAAAAAAGGGTTATGAACGTAAAGTATGCCCACTTTACTCCCCAGGAAGATTTCACTCCCTACCTGGGAGGGAATTTCTCCCCCATTGTATATGAAGAAATCCGGGAAGACATGAAAAAACTCTTGCCTCTCTTCCTGGAACTGGGAGAGGTGGAAAGGGGCATAGTCCTTCTGGGCGAAGAAATAGTAAGGACGCGTAGGAAAGTAAATGCATTGGAGCATCGCTTCATTCCCGAGCTGGAGAAAGCCATAAAGTACATATCCTTCAAGTTGCAGGAGCTGGAGAAGGAAGCGATAACCCGCCTGATGAAAATTAAGGAAAAGATTAGGGGAGAATAGGTTGTGAAGCGGTATCCTACTTTCCCGCAAGAAGGTTTTGGTATGGGGAGTCGAAAAGGCGGGCTGATAGGTGCCCGGGCATCTTTTCTACGATTGATGCAAGTAGTTGGGATTTAATTATATGAAAAAAGGCAGGATAGGAGTCATCATCCCCGCGGCGGGGCGGGGAACCCGCATGAATCATTATTTCCCAAAACAATTCCTGCCCCTGAAAGGGCATCCGATTATATATTACACCTTATCAGTATTCCAGGCACACGAAGCAGTGGCAGAAATTATTGTGGCGGTAGAGGAGGATTTGCAGGCATACATGGAGGAAAATGTGGTTAAACGGGGTTCTTTTGATAAGGTAAAAGAGATAGTAGCAGGGGGGAAAAGCAGGCAGGAATCTGTGTACCATGCGCTTGTTAAAGGTAAGGGATGGGATTGGGTGATTGTCCACGATGCAGTGAGGCCATTTTTGAGCCAGAGCTTACTGGGAAAAACCATAGAGACCGTACAGGAACATGAAGCCGTGGCAGTGGGTATCCCCCTGCACGATACGCTTAAAGAAGTGGCAGGACAGACAACGATTGTAAAAACTTTACCCCGCGACCACCTGTGGATGATTCAAACCCCGCAGGCCTTTTCTTTTTCTCTTATCAAGGAGGCGCACGAAAAAGCACGTCGGGAAGAGTTTGAGGGTACAGACGATGCCTCTCTTGTGGAGAGGATGGGAAAAGAGGTTTACCTGGTCAGGGGAAGCCCTTTGAATATTAAGATAACCATGCCTGAGGACCTTCTCCTGGCTCAGGCTATAATGGAAATAGGGGATTGGTAAAAGGAGGTTTTGCATGAAGAGAAGTTATTTATTCCTGTTGATAGGGCTGGTGGTGGGCGTGTTTCTGGTGCTGGTTTTTACCCCGAAAAGCGAAGCGCAAAAGAGCAGCGGGGCATTGATTGCCGTCTCGCCGGGCTCTACTCCCGCTGATCCCACCCTGTTTATATTAAACACGGAAACGCGCACGCTGTGTGTTTATCAGCTCCAGGGGAATATGCTCCGTTTTATAGCCAAGAGAAACATAACCACCGACTTCCTGGTGAAAAACTTCCGCACGCGGTAGCCTACGGGTGATTTGGCAAAAAGAAGGGCAATTTATTACTAAGATTCTGATAGTTCCCGGGAGCGGAGGTAGGCTTTTGCCACGGCTTCCCGGATAATCTCTTTGAATTCTTTCTCTTCCAGGTAGTTTAATGCCCGCTCCGTGGTTCCCCCCTTTGAAGTAACCCGCTTGCGCAAAAGAGCAGGATTTTCCTCTTCTTTCAGTAATTCCACGGCTCCCTGCAGTGTCTTAAAAGCAAGCAGGTAAGCAAGAGGACGGGAAAAACCCAGATGTTCTCCCGCCTCTACCAGTGCTTCCAGAAAGTAAAATACATAAGCAGGGCCAGAACCTGAAATGGCTGTCACCGCATCCATGGCCTCCTCTTCCACTTCTACCACTTCTCCCACGGAAGAGAAAATCTTTCTGACCATTTCCTTCTCCTCTTCTCTTACCTGGCTGCTAAAAGACAGGGCAGTCATTCCCTGCCTCACTTTAATACATAGGTTGGGCATTACCCTGATTACCCTTGCCTCTCCCAGTTGCTGCAGGATGGTTGCTATCTTCACTCCCGCCGCGATAGAGACTGCCGCCTTGTCTTTCTTCCAGGCAGGCTTTACCTCGCTCAGGACAGAATGCATCTCCTGCGGTTTGATGGAAAGGAGAATAAGGGAAGATTTTTCCACCACCTCTTTATTATTGCTTGATGTGTTAACCCCGTAAGTCTTTTTTATATAGTTGAGCCTTTCCCGGCTGACATCGCTTACCCATACTTGCCCCGGCAGGGCAAGCTTCTCTTCAATTACCCCTTTTAAAATTACCTCGCCCATATTGCCGCAGCCAATTATGCCAAAATTCATCTCTTTCTTTCTCCGAATATGGCTCTTCCCACCCTGATCATGTTAGAGCCTTCCTCTATGGCAATCTCAAAGTCCTCGCTCATTCCCATGGAAAGATACTTCATTTCTACCCGGGGAAAGCCTGCCCCTTTCATCCTTTCCCAGATTGCGTACATGCGGGAAAAGTAAGGACGTACCTTTTCCGGGTTTTCGCACCAGGGCGGTATGCTCATAAGCCCTTTACACTTAATGTGGCGAAAGCTGGCCATTTTTTCCAGGAATGCCTCCAATTCCTCGGGCATAATCCCGCCCTTGGTAGGTTCACCCCCGATATTCACTTCTATAAGAATATCCATCTCTTTCCCGAGCCCGGATAATCTCTTTTCCAGTTCTTCGCATAAGGAGAGGGAATCAACAGATTGAATCATATCAAAAAGACGTACTGCATGCTTGACTTTATTTCTCTGCAATCTTCCTATCATGTGCCACCTGATACCCTCTCTTCCCAGGACTGCGATTTTTCTTTGTGCTTCCTGCACCCGGTTTTCTCCTATCTCCCGTATGCCGGCCTCAACCGCCTCCCTGATTCTTTCTGCGTCCACGGTTTTTGTGGCAGCTAATATAATTACCTCTTCGGGTTTTCTCCCCGCCCTGCTTAATGCTTGCTCCACCCTGCTCTTTACCGCCACAATGTTTTCCCTGATGCTCATGGGAAAAGTATAGATTAAAGAAAGGTTTTTTGCAACTATATAGCTTGCCTTCATTGTTTCTTCGGGTAAAATATAAAAAGAGAGGGATAAGAAGAAATTTTCCCCGGAGGTGAAAAATGAGGGTAAGAGTCTCTAGTCCGGTACGGCTGATAGCTACGCGGCCTGCAATGATTATTACCACACTGCATGAGAACGGCAAAGTAAACGGAGGCACTTTTGGGGCCTACACCAACCTTTCTCCCACACTTATCGGGATAGCCATAGGTAGATCTTCGGATACCTACAGGAATATTAAACGCACGGGAGAATTAGTGCTTAATATTCCGGGCATAGAACTGGCAGACAAGGCTTTTCATATATTCGGCAAACATTTCCCGGAAAACGTGAGTGAAGTGGAGGAAGCAGGCCTGAGTACGCTGGAAGGTGAAATAGTAAAGGTCCCCATGATAAAAGAATGCAGGGCGAATATTGAATGCAAGTATGTAAAAGAAATGCCGGTTAACTACCATGTGTTTGTGGTAGTAGAAGCCCTAACAGGCTGGTGTGAAGAGG
>JALUVB010000214.1 GCA_027021085.1 bacterium | reverse complement strand
TCTCTCTGCGTATGAGGGGAAAGAAAATCCAGGCAGTGAAATGGGAAGAGGGAATCCAGTAAAGAGGCGGCTTGCCGAAGGCTTTCCATGTTCTCAGTACGCAGGGAAGGGGAATAACCAGGTCAAAGAGTGCATTTATAAAGAGAACCTTTCTATTCTTCTCTGCGTAGGTAAGGGGGTCGTAGAGAAACCATTTCCAGCGCGGTGGCTTCACCCTGTCCAGCCCCTTTTCCCTTACTTCTGACAGGAAGTCTTCAAATTCCTGGTGCACTTGCCGGTAATGCCTCCACCTTAATCCCTTCCGGTAAGCAGAGATTATCAGGGGAATGGTCCCTGCTCCCTTTGCTACTATATCTGTGATATTTCCTGCGCCTAATATGGAGACCCCACAGTGTATTCTTTTTTCTACCGCTGTAAGGGTAAGCAGGATAATGGCACCCAGGGAAATACCTGCTGCTCCTATATTTAGCCCGGGATATTTCTCCTGCAGTATGTCAATACTTGTTCTCAAATCTATAACGGACTGCACGAATGAATCAAGAGAAGTTTCCAGGTCCAGGCTGAGAAAAAGCGCTCCGTTGCTTGAGCCTGCGGGAGTGCGTTTGAGATGGTAGGGCAAATGCATCCGCACGCTGATAAAGTTCTCTCCGGCAAGGGCATAAGCCAACTTTTTGCTGTAACCGTAATTCCCCTCCATCCAGGGATGTATAACCAGAATAGCTGCCCGTGGGTTTTTTGGTTCTAATATCTCCAGGTATACCCTGTTATTCTCCGGGTACGGGCTCTTCACCCAGGAAGGAAAGGATAAAAGGCTTTCTCTCAGGTTTCCCGCGACTTTTCCCCCTGTTTCCCGGATTTCCGCCGGTTTACCCGGGTAGGAAAATATACTCATCTTTTCCCGGTTATTGCCCGGGGGTCAAGTGCGTCTCTTAACCCTTCTCCCAGGAGATTGAACCCCAGGACAGAGATTAGGATAGCTAACCCCGGGAAAAGGGTAAGCCACCAGGCTATCTCTAAGTTGTCTTTACCTTCTGTAATAATTGCTCCCCAGGAAGGGGTGGGAGGTTGCACTCCCAGGCCCAGGAAAGAGAGGGCAGATTCCAGGAGTATTGCCCCGGCTACTCCTAATGTAGCTGCTACCCATACAGGGGATAGGGCATTGGGTAGAATATGACGGAACATGATGCGTATATTAGAGCAGCCTACTGCCCTGGCAGAGAGAACAAAATCTCTCTCCTTTAGGCTCATTACCTCAGCCCGCACCAGCCGGGCTACGCCCATCCAGGATGTCAGGCCTATCACCACCATAATATTCCAGATGCTGGGTTTGGTAAGAGCAATGATGGCCAGAACCAAGAAAAAGGCGGGAAAGCAGAGCATGATATCCACGAACCGCATAACCAGAGTATCTATTTTCCTGCCGAAGTAGCCGCTTATCAATCCCAGCACCAGCCCAATAGTGATGGAGATACTCACAGCTACAAAGCCCACACTGAGAGAAATCCTGGAGCCCCAGAGTATGCGGGAAAAAAGGTCCCGTCCCAGGGAATCCGTGCCGAAAAAATGCCGGGAGGAAGGAGGCTGCAGGATTTCCTTCAGGTTTATTGCCTGGGGTGCATAGGGAGAAATAACGGGGGCAAGGAAAGCGATACAGAAAAATACTGCAACAATAATTAACCCGGCTATTGAGAGACGGTTCCTGCGGAACCTTCGCCAGTAAAGCCTGCTTAAACTTTCGCCTTTCATGAGTACTTTATCCGTGGGTCTACCCAGGCATATAGGATGTCGGCCACCAGGTTTCCTATCAGGGTCAGGAAAGCGCCTATGGTAAGTATGCCCATGACCACGGTGTAATCCCGGGACATAACAGAGGCGTAAAATAATCTGCCCATGCCCGGTATGGCAAATATACTCTCCATAATTACGCTGCCGCCAATAAGCCCGGGCAAGGATAACCCGAGAATGGTAACTACGGGAAGAATGGCATTTTTAAGGGCATGGCGGTATATTACCACCCTTTCCGGCAGCCCTTTGGCACGGGCAGTGCGCACGTAATCGCGGCCTATCACTTCTAACATATTGCTTCTGGTATAGCGGGAAAACCCTGCCAATCCTCCGAAAGAGGCTACGGATACAGGCAGGACCACGTGTTTTGCCAGGTCAAGGATCTTCCCCCCCAGGGATAAGGAGGAAAACTGCCAGGAATAGAGCCCGGATATGGGCAGCCAGCCTAATTTGACCCCGAATAAGTACATCAGGAGAAGTGCCAGCCAGAAGGAAGGAGTGGCAAAACCTACAAATACAATGATAGTGGTGAACCTATCCAGGAAGGTATGCTGTTTAACCGCTGCAATCACACCCAGGGGAATTGCCACCCCGGCAATAATCAGCAGGGAAAGAATATTTAAGGTAATAGTCACGGGCAGACGTTCTGCTATCTTGTCTATTACTCTTCTCCCGTCAGTAAAAGAGCGGCCGAAATCCAGGCGCAGCATACGCTTGAGCCAGTCAAAGTATTGTACGTAGAGAGGCTTGTCCAGTCCGTACAACTTCTCCAATCGCTGGCGTGCCTCTAGGGATACTTTCGGGTTGAGGCTGGTAGCCAGGTCAGTGGGTTTGCCGGGGGAAAGGTGAATTACAGCAAAAGTGATGATACTTATCCCCAGGAGCATGGGTATCATGCTGAGCAATCTCCTTAATATATAATTTTTCATGCTGGAAAATGATAACTATTAAGTGACAAGGTGTCAATCTTTATCCCCATGGCCAGAGAACCCATAGCTAAGAAAGAAAAGGGACTGTTTTAAAAACAACAATGTAGTAAAATTTAATGTGAGGATTATTTTATCGCTTTTACTGGTTTTTTTCTCCTTTTCTCTCTTTTCCTTCCCTGCCAGGGAGTTTCTCCTGGGTGCCAGGGTGGCAGAAAAAGTTGAGGAGCAGTTTCAGGTAGAGGAGAATACCCCTGAAGTTACCCTGGTGAACCGGGTGGGCAACCGTATTGCTGCCGCACTCCCTGCTTCTTACCCCTTTACTTTTACCGTGATAAAAGAGGAAACTGCCAATGCTTTCTCCATCCCGGGTGGATTTATATACGTAACCAGCGGAGTGTTTGAGCTTAAACCCACGGAAGGGGAGCTTGCCTTCTTGCTGGGGCATGAAATTGCTCACGTGGAAAAGAGACATATATTTAAAATGCAGAAAATAGAAAACCTCATGAACCTTCTGCTCTTAGGGGTAGGGGTCCCCCTGATGCAACAGGCTGAAACTGCCAGAGAGGCCCAATCGGAGATGAAAATAATGCAGCTTACCCACCTGCTTCTGCAGCGAAAATATAGCAGGAAAAACGAGGAAGAAGCGGACTACTGGGGCCGGCTTTATGCCTTAAAAGCCGGATATCCGGACGAAGCCAGGAAATTTTTTGAAAAAATAGATTTCTGGAAAGAGAAAAAGCCGGAAGCTATATACCTCCTGTACCAGACCCATCCCTTTGTGCAGGAAAGGGAGGAAAAGGTTTCCCATCCCTGGGAGGAATTCCGGTATTCTCCTCCTACCCGGGAGGAGGTAAAAAAGTGGATAGACAAAGTGCAGAAGTTTTTGTGGAAGGAAAGGACTAAACTTAGGGGAAAGGGACGGGAAATAATCCTGCGTGACCTGTATACACTTGCTCCGGACACTGCCCTGGCCGGAGAAGCTGCCTACGCCAGGTGGAAATCCAGGATAAAGGAAAGAGAAAAAAACAAAGAGTACTACACCATTCTGAAATCAGGCGAAGGCATACTAAAGCGATATCCCCGCTTAAAAGAAAAAAAGTCTTTAGAGAAGGAGCTTGCCGCCTGGGAG
>JALUVB010000213.1 GCA_027021085.1 bacterium | reverse complement strand
TTTTAAGCAGGGAGAGAACCGCTCCCCATCCAGTAAAAGTAATCCCGCCCCAGAAAATAAATACCAGGAAGGCAGTAAGAGTAAAGTAGAGTATGGCCTTTACCAGGTAAAATAAAGCCAGTAACGGGCCAGAATACTCAATAAGCGTCCCACCCATAATTTCTGTTTCTGCCTCTGGTATGTCAAAAGGAGCCAGGGCTAATTTCGCCTGGATAACCAGGAAGGCAGCAACAAAGGCAAATACACAGGAGGGACTGGTAAGAAACAGGGCCCCTCTCTGAGACTGATAGAGTAAGAAGTCGCCCATTCTCAAACTCCCTACCTTTAATACAGCGGTAAATATGGCCAGGATAAAAGGCAATTCGTAAGAGAGAACCATTTTTATCTCGCGCGAACTACCTACAGAAGAAAGCGGGTTAGCAGAAGATGAGGCACTCAATATAACGGAAAGCGGTATTAAAAGAAGCAAATAGATAAATACCACAATGTCTCCCATAAATGCTCCCTGCGGATTAAGAGGAGCACGAAACAGCAGAAGGGAAGCAACTATTACCCCGGATAACCCCATCAGGGGTGACAGGAAAAACATCGCCTTATTTACGTTTCTTGGCAAAACCACTTCCTTGCTAAGCAATTTCACAAAGTCTATGAAGGGCTGCCAGATAGGTGGCCCCAACCTCCACTGGAACCTGGCAGAAAGCTTCCTGTCTATCCCCACGAAGAGCAGTCCCACAATGGCAATAAACAGGAACCCGGGAAACACCAAAAAAGCGAAGAGATAATTATCCATCTAAATATCCCTTTTCCATTTTTTAATATGCACCAATAAACGCTCGCCTATCTGGAAAGTCTCCTTTTCCTCCTCTTCCTCTCCCTCTCTCCAGTCTAACGCCCCGTAGGTACAGGTTTCTACGCAAACAGGTTTTTTTCCATTACTCCTATCAATACAAAAATCACAACGCGAAGTGAGATAAGGTGTAGTTTCCCTGAAGATA
Source organism: bacterium (assembly GCA_027021085.1). Lineage (GTDB taxonomy): Bacteria > CAIJMQ01 > CAIJMQ01 > JAADFP01 > JAADFP01 > JAADFP01. The sequence goes on along the minus strand of JALUVB010000213.1, from coordinate 602 downwards.
GTGCCAAACGGGCAAGCAGCCATGCAGGTATAACATGCTATACAAAGGTAGCTATTTCTGCGCACCATCTCATCCTCAATCTTAGCCAATGCCTCCCTGGGACAGGAATTAACGCAGGGAGCCTCCTTGCATCTGCGGCAGTAAATTGCAAAACTGATTAATTCCCTCAGGTCAATGATACCTATGTTGCCCGGATGGTAATAATAGTCACATTCCACCACACACTTGGGGCATTTTTCGCAGATATCCATATCTATAAACAATTTTTTCATCTTCAATCCCATATTTTAGGCATATTTTTTAGCTTACTGTAAGGAAACACCGGACCATCTTTGCACACATAGTAAGGACCCATCATACAATGCCCACATTTACCTAACCCACAGGACATATTCTTTTCCATGGAAAGATAGATACTTTCCGGTTTATAGCCTACCTCAAGAAGCTTAAACGTGGTAAATTTCATCATTACCGGAGGCCCACACACCACTGCTACAGATGTATCAAAATTAGAGATTTCCCCATTCAACCCATCTAATGTAGTAGTTACCAGTCCCACGTTTCCTTTCCATTTTTCATCTGCCTGGTCAACGGTTATCCGA
>JALUVB010000212.1 GCA_027021085.1 bacterium | reverse complement strand
CTTCGGCTATCTGTTCCTTTATTATCTCCTTTAACTGAATATATAGAGGCACTGGACTGTCTTTTTTTAGAATTTTCTTACTTCCAAAGTTATACATGCGCATGTACAAGTATATATAAAAAGAGAGGAATTGTCAACCCCTGAGTTGCATCACTAAAAATCTTCTCGAAAAAGGTATCGATGCATCATATAAAAATCTTCTTGAAAAGGGGAGAAAAAATTAAAATAGGGCGACCTCCGGAAGAAGGAAAGGAGGCGCCCCATGAAAAAAGCAATAAATCTTACCGTAAGAAAAGAGATGAGTAAAGCCTTAGCCAGAAGATACCAGAGAGGGCGGAAAAAGGAGAAGACGGAGATACTGGATGTATTTGTAGAGATGACGGGATATCACCGGGTATATGCGAGATGGCTTTTAAGGAACTGGGGAAGGAAGGTAGAGGTAAAGGGAAAGGATGGGAGGAGGGTAATTTTTGTAGGGGAGGTGAGAAAGAGGAAGAAAAGGAAGAGGAAGAGAGAATACGGAGAAGAGGAGAAGAAAGTGATAGTGAGAGTCTGGAAGATACTGGATTTCCCCTGTGGGAAGAGGCTGAAAGCCGCCTTACCGGAGATGATAAGGGTACTGGAGAGGGAAGGTGAGATAAAAGTAAATCCGGAGGTCAAAGAGAGATTAAACAGGATATCTTCAGCTACCTTAGACAGGATACTCAAGAGAGAAAGAGCAAGATGGGACATAAAGAAGTTGAAGAAAGGAACAACCAAACCTGGTAGTCTCCTAAAATCCCAGATACCCATAAGGACCTTTGCGGAGTGGGATGAAAAGAAACCGGGATTTGTAGAAGTGGACCTGGTAAGTCACGATGGAGGGAATACCCGAGGAGACTATATCCACACCTTAGATGTTACGGATGTAGCTACAGGGTGGACAGAGACCCAGGCAGTAAGAAATAAAGCCCAGGTTTGGGTATTTGAAGCCTTAAAAGATATCTTCCAAAGAATGCCTTTCCCTATCCTGGGCATAGATTCTGATAATGGAAGCGAGTTCATAAATGCTCATCTTCTAAGGTTCTGTGAAGAGAATAAAATCACTTTCACCCGAACCCGCCCTTACCGGAAAAACGATAACTGCTATGTGGAACAAAAGAACTGGTCTGTGGTAAGGAAAACCGTAGGATACTACCGATACGATACAGAATGGGAATTGAAACTTTTGAATGAACTTTACTCTATCTTAAGGCTCTACACTAATTTCTTCCAGCCTTCCATGAAATTAATAGAGAAAGTAAGAGTAGGTAGTAAAGTAAAGAAAAAATATGATACCCCCAAGACCCCTTATCAGAGAGTCCTGGAATCGCCCTTTGTACCAGAGGACACCAAAGAGATGCTGAAAAAAGAATATGAGAAACTTAATCCGGTAAAATTAAAGAGAGCTTTAGTGAGGATGCAGAATAAACTTTTAGAGATGGTAAGATGGAAAATCAGGGAAAGAGAAGGGATAGGAAATGAAAGAAATTTGGAGAAGATTTTTAGGTGATGCAATGATTATTATTTCAGAAAGATCTTTAAATGATGCAACTGGCATGTGGTAAAATTTTTCTATG
>JALUVB010000211.1 GCA_027021085.1 bacterium | reverse complement strand
TGGAAACTTACATTAGCCTCCTGGAGGGAATAAAAGGTCTGCTTGAAATTTCCCGGCGTTATCACCCGGTGGGGTTTGTAGACAAATAAATCCACATCATATACAGGCTCTAACTCCCAGGGCCTTACCTTTTCCGCTATCTCTACTACCTCCTTATGTATGGGATAGTACTCGTTCTTTCTGCCCCATTCATCTATAGGCGAATTATAACGGCTGTCCCTGTTTACCAACATATACCAGTTCCATCCCTTCAAGCCGTAAGCCATTAAAGCCAGGGGAAGATACTTAAAGTGTTTGGGAGGGAGGTAACACTGCTTGCTGGGAGGTATACCGCTCTGCAACTCCGCACACCACAGGTAACCTACATCTGTATTGGTAAGCTTGGCTATGTCAATTATATACAGCCATTCGTCCTCAGTGAGTCTATCCCCCTGTATATATTCTCCGTAGGGAGAGATATCCACGCCCACCATGTCCACTTTCCGGGAAAGCCTCCTGAAATCCTGGAATAGAGGTGACCAGCCGTTAACATAGAGAGGAACCTCTATCCCCGCCTCCCTGATTGGCTCTTTTATGGCAGAAACTATCTCAGCACCATACCAGCCAATGAATTCCATGGAGTCCGCATAGCGGAAGTAATAATCCGGGTGAGGCAGCAACCTGTCTGCCATGGGCAGGTTTATATTTACATACGGCTCATGGAAAAACAGGCAGGGTTCATCAAAGGACTTGTAATTATCCTGCCATCTCCGGTTCAATAACTCTATGTCTCCCTTGTACTTTTCCCTGAGCCATTGCTTAAAACCGGTAAGGACTCCCTTCCCAAAACAACCCAGGTCTTCTCCGAAGCTCTCCACGGAAGGATAGGGCTCATTATCCACCTGCACCAGGATAATATTACCTCCCCGGGTAATCTGGTAGGCTGAGAGTAGTTTGCAGACATTGATGAGATAATCTTTAGCCATCCGCAAAAACTCGGGGTCGAGCCGGTGATATTTGCTTGCCCTCTCCGGCACCCCCCCAAACGGCCATTCTGCATAGATATAAGGCCCTGGCCTTACCACCAGGTAGAGCCCCTTGGCTATGGTAAGCTCAATAAATCCACGCAGGTTTTTCTGGGGGCTTGTCTTTCCCTCAAAATCGTATTCCCCGGGAGAAATCTCGTGAAAATTCCAGGGGATATAAGTGGAGACAATCCGCAGTCCCAGTTTCTTTATACTCTCAAGTATGGATTCCCAGTTCTCTGCATTGTTTCTCCAGTAGTGAAACTCACCGCTTACCAGGGGGATTTCCCTGCCCTCTCCTTTAAATATACAATCTTCTATTTTTGTCTTTTGCTGCGACATCTTACTTTTTCCTCCTCTTCACTTTTGCGTTTATTTTCTCTCTCATGCCTTTATTCTGCCAGTTTTGCTTTAATATATTGCACACCAGCCATAAAAGTATGGTCCATTTTCTCCGGCCTGGTATGAGGTTCAATGACTATGCTTCCATCGTATCCATCAGCTTTTAACCTCCGCATCAACCCTTCCCAGTTAATCGCCCCCTGGCCAATGGGCACGCAGAGCGCATCTATGTAACGATGGATAATTTGTTCCTCGGGGGAATGCAAATTCTCTATGTACTTGGTGGAATCCTTGGCATGAACATAAACGATAAAATCTTTCAGCATCTCGTAACTGTAAGGGAACCCTTCTTCACCCCCGTTATAGAAATTGTCCGGGTCGTAATTTATCCGCACCCGGGGGCTGCCAATATATTCCACCAGCCGCCTCACTCCCCGGGCAGTCTGGGTCAGGCCGCAAGGCTCGTTTTCTATGGCTAAAGTTATCCCTTCTTTCTCACATCGCTTTATAAACGGCTCCAGGCGGGAAGCATACTTATCCAGTATATCCTGCTCCTCAGCACCCTCCATAATATCGCTATAAGTATAGGTAACGATTATGGGAGCAGCAAGCTCAACCGCCATGGTTATACTCTCAGTAAAAATCTCCCTGGCTTCCTGGAGTTTTGTTTCCTCATCTGCCATCAATACCGAGGCACGGTTATTAATGGCACAGACCTCAATATCAAACTGCTTTGATAAACTTTTAACCTCCGGGACCTGGCTTAAGGGAAGATTATCCTGCAAGACTAATTCCACCGCCTCTGCCCCGTACTCCTTAGCCCTGGCAAATATCATCGACAGGGGCTTACCCACAAACTCTCCGGCCATAATTCCTATTTTCATCTGGATTCCTCCTGGTAAACTCTGGTTAATATGCGGGTGCACTCCAGGCCATCCTCTCCGCTGATTAACGGCTGGCGATTATGCAGTATGCACTGGCTGAAATGCTCTACTTCGCACTGGTATTCATTGTTTGCCGGCAGGGTCACCTGCCGGCGTTTCCCCCGGATGATTACTTCCATTGACCCATTTCCTGCCCCACCCAGGGTATTCCTGCAAATAACCTCTCCCCGGGTGCCACAGGCCCACACATCTGCCCGGTCTATCGGAGAGGCAATACTTATATTAATAATTCCCTGTGCATTATTGGCAAACCGTAGCAGGATAGAACCCGTCTCTTCAATTTCGGGCGAGTGATAATCAGTAACCCGGGAGGTGATTCCCCTGACTGATGTAACCTCACTTCCCGCTAAATAGCGGAGCAGGTCAATGGCATGCGTTCCCAGGTCTGCCAATACTCCTCCGCCGGAGATACGCGGGTCTTCGTGCCAGCCCCACTTACAATCAATAAGAACAATTCTTTCCGCCCGCAAAAATACCAGCTCTCCCAGCTCGCCCTTCACAATCATTTTCCGCAAGTGCTGGTGATAAGAATTGAAGCGTGCCTTGAACCCAACCATCAACTTTACCCCGTTCCGCTTGCAGGCTTCTATCATACGCTGGCATTCTTCCTCACTCATAGCCATTGGCTTCTCACAAAATACATGCTTTCCCGCCTCTGCCGCCTGCACTGCCTGCTGGCAATGGAGATAGGGAGGAGTGGCAATATAAATCGCATCCACATCCGCCTTCTCCAGCAGAAGCTCCAGGTTGTCGAAAGAGTGCTCAATCTCAAATGTTTCCTGAGCTTTCCTGCGAGCTTCGGCATTAACATCCGTTATGGCTACCACCTCAGCACTTGCCGCTTCCTTTAAAGCTTTAATGGCTGTGCATCCCATCGTCCCGGTCCCAACTATCCCCCACTTAACCCGAGGGGACACAACTCTTGCTGTTTTTCCCACTTTTCCCTCCTGTATCTTGTGGTAATTTTATTAAAAAATAGATATGACCAGGAATCGTGTCCTGGTTCACCAGACAATTAGTTAGTATAACTCAATCCTCTCACCATGTTTACATACTCTTCTATTTCTTCCGGGGAGAGAACCCGGTTATAAATGGCAATCTCATCCAGAAACATAGGATAATTACCACCAAAGCCGATATCAATTTTATTTATTCCATCATTTTCCCGCAGTGGCCTGCCTTGCAAAACGTATTCTGCTACTTTATTGCCGTCCTGGTAGAGAACAATATCCTGACCTGCGGAAAAGGTAACTATGGTATTATGCCAGACTTTTGCTTTCAGGCTTAGTAATTGTACGATATCCCTGTTGTAAATGCCATTTATATTTTTTATCCCCGGGAAATTGTAAACCTGGAAGATTCCGGCCGGTTTTTTGAGAGCACACCACCCGTCCTCTCCCCCGCCCCTGAAAAAGGCAGAAATATAACCTTTCCCCTTCCCCCGCAGGGCAAAAACTTGAGAAACTCTACCGGCCTCAAAATCTTTATCCAATGCCCACCACACGGAAATGGAGCGGGCCTTATAGGGAGATAAATCTTTTGAAATAACGATAACACCGTCTTTCCAGCCTGCAGCGGATAAATAACCCTTCCCGACAATTCCCCTCTCTGTAAGGTGGGAAATATTTAACTGCTCTTTTGCAGCAATTTTATTTATTTCCGCCTTCCCATTGGAAGCTTCAAAACTGTTGTAGTAAATAACACTGTCTTGCAAAGAAGCCGGTATGGGAATTGCAGCTTTTTCCTCGCTGTAACCAGTTTGCACAACGACAAGATAAAACAAAAATACTACCCCAAGAATAAAGATAATTCTGCTTTTTAACATCACGCCCTCCTTGTTTACCCGGGAATTAACCTGAATTCTTTTAAGTCATGCTTTTTTAATAAAAACTTAATTTTGTTACCAATTACTTTTAATTCTTTTCCCGTCTCCACATCGATTACTTTGTAACCTTTTTCAAACCCGAGCATCTCCGGAATAATGGTTACCTTTGCTATTTCGTCCTGCTCCGCGTAGCTGGTTATGGCAAAGAGGGCTTCCTCCCCTTTAAGTACATAAATTATACCCGGGAGATCCGGGCTGGAAGCAAAAATAGGCTGTTCTCTATCGTCCCAGTAGCGATAAACTTCCACCCCGGGCTTCTGGGATATTTCCAGGATTGGCTCTCTGAATGTCTTCCATAATTTCCCAAGCTCAGGTTTCCAGGTTGCGATAGGGCCCAGCAGTTCATGCACTATGGTCACCCCAAGATAGGTCTTTTGTGTCCAGGGGTCCTGGGCAAGTTTTCCGTGGTCTTCTAAAAGGACCGGCCAGGTCCCGGCCAGGTCACCGGTACTTACCAGTAATAGATAGCTTCTCGGGAACCTGTCCTGCACATCGCCTTGAGAATACTTCCATTCCCAGTCATACTGTACCGTAGCAAAGGACTCAAGGGGGAGTATCTGGGTGGAGGTCATATGCTCCATAGTAATGGGAAGCATTTTCCTTTCGTTCATGTATTGGAAGGTCCTCTTGACCAGTTCCCGTAAACCCCATAAACCCGTGGAAGGCATGATTGAACCATCTTTCCTTTTGTAAGCCGAGGTCATCATGGTGTTGTAGCTGGCCTTAAAAAAATAATTATCCCAGTAGACTCCTTTATTGTTGGCAATATCAAAGGATTTACCGTACCAGTAGAGAGCAAAATCAATATAGGAGTCCGTGGGAACGATTTTAATTTCTCTTATGCTATCTTTCCCCCGGTAAGGATTATAGTTGTTCAAACTCCATTCATCCATAAAGGTCTGGAATTCCGGAGCACTGGCATTAGAAGCGCGGTTGTAATAAAATACCATGGTCGTTCCATAGCGTGCCCGTAGGTTATACCGGACATGCCTTATAAATTTTTCCAAATATTTTTCTCCATAAGGGGCAAAATATTTCTCCCCCCGTTTAATCACCTCCTCTATTTCTTCCCGGGAAAGCCTTCTCTTATTCCCTTCGGCAAGCATTTTCCACAAGTACATATCTTTCCCGGCCGGATAGACAGCGCTGGCACTACTCAGGCCAAACCAGTTTATATCCGTCCCGAGGATTGAATACTTATCCTTGAACCACTTGTATCTCCACCCTTTAAGCCGGGGTTTAACCGGGGCAGCAAGAATTCCGAAGGTTATCTTCCGGGGCTCTTTAATAATTATGGGCTTGTTTATCAGGTTCACTCTTAAAGTAAGGGTCTCCCCTTTTCTAATTAATTCCAGGTTCGGTTTCTTCCTGTCCCAGGACCATCCCCGGTCATTTTCTGCAAACCAGCTCAGGCCCCTGCGGGGATTCCCGATGAATATATAAGTGCAGAAGTTGGGAGGAAACCCCACAGGAACGATTTCCCGGGAAGTCCAGATAAGGCCTTCTCCTTTTGGGAGGTAACCGGTAAGGATGGGATACCTTATTCCATCCGCCATGGCCTCAAACATCGTAGCAATTTTACTTCTCAGGGGTATTTCAAGTATGAAAGAATCAACCCTTTTCCCCGCAGTCGGCAAAAGCTCCAGATCTATCCTTAAAGTGCCGTCGTAGTCAAGGGTTGATTTGGAATTAACCTTGAAGGGTCCAAAAGAAAACTTGGATTCGGCTGAAACCCGATCCCCGGCTTTCCTCAGGAACCTTAACTCTTTGACTTCCGGCTCCATCTCCTCTCCGGCTATAGTTGCCCTATAGCTCATGGGTCTTTTTAACAATTCTTTTGTGGCCAATCTCTGCTGGTCTTCTGTCTTGACCCGGTCCAGAAGTCCAAAGTTATTCATCCGGTATTCTTTTAAAACTGTAAACAAGCTCCTTCCTTCTACCTTTATCGGTTCAAACGGAGGATAGACCTTTCTGCTTTTCCCCAGGTTATTATGCTCCCATTCATATACAGTTCTCCGGAAAGATTTTACTACTTCTCCTTCTGGAACCCCTTCCCCTTCCGCCTTAAGAACAATCTTGTAATTCCCGGAAAGAGGAGGAAGGTCAAATACCTTTTCACATTTATTGTTCTGAAACTCGGAAAAATCCAGGGCGAATCTCCGGATAACCTTTTTGCTTTTCGTTTCCTTTACGGTAAATAAAAGCTTCTTTAACTTAGCCTTTTTATTCAGCCCGGAAATATCTGCAAGAACCTTCATCTTGTTCAGATACGGGTAGTAAGCAAACTGGAAATCAACCGGAAGAATGGCAATTTTCTCGCTCGTCCAGCGCCTTTTCCTGGGTAATCCCCAGTGATAGGAACGTTGATAATAAATTTTCTTCCCATCTGGAGACTTTACCTCTGCCAGAAGTTTAAATTTTTCCGAATTTTCGTCTTTTACTTTTATCGCCAGTGTTTCTGTCTCTCCGGGTGAAACAGAAAATACTTCTTCTGCTACGATTTCCGGCATGGCACTTCTCTGTAGAAAAAGCTTTGCTTTTACCCTGATTTCTTTTGCAGCAGGATTGTAAAGAGATAATATTCCATCTATATTCCTGCTCGTCGGGTCCTTTACATTCTCGTATTTTGTGGCCAGACCATCTTTAGAAAAAGTAAAGACAATGTCGTTATCAGGGTTAAAAGCGCCATTACCCAGGGAAGTAAAAGCCCAGGGCTGTTTGAAATCACGGGTCAGGTTTATCCCCCATTTGCCCGCGGTTGATTTTCTTCCCCTCACCAGGTTTGCTATGGGTATCTCTGCTTCAAAATGCCAGAACCCATTGTGAAACCCATTGTCAATTCTATAATTACCCTTCCATCCGTAATAATCTTCTTTTTTTATTTTTCCCCGGGGATGGGTTAAATAAAAAACCGCCCCTTTTGAATTTGCCAGCATCTGGTAGGTAATCCCTTTATCTTCTCCCGGGTAAGGGTCAATCCAGATCTCCACGGAGTCATCGTATACGAGTTTACCGGGGGTATTGGTATTCTTTGTCAGCAAATTACCTTCCGGAGGGAGCTCCGAGACAATGGCAATATATAAATGCTTTTCCGTAGCCCCGATGTAGGCTCTTACCTTCCGTTCTTCCAATTTCCCATTAAAAGAGAAACCATCAAAACCAACGGCATCTTTCCATTCGCTTTCCTGGACATAACCGTCTATCCGGGGCGGTTTTTTCATCAACGGGACACGGTACCGGTCGGCAAAAGAGGAAACGGGGAAAAAACAAAAAAAGGCGAATCCCACTGCTATAAAACCACTGAACAAGGACAGTTCTTTACCTTTTATCTTCACATCTTTCTCCTTTATCATACCAG
>JALUVB010000210.1 GCA_027021085.1 bacterium | reverse complement strand
TGGTAGCCAGAAACAGGATATTTTCTCCCCACTCTTTCCCTATGTTGCTGAGTGCATCTGCCAGGTCCTGGTACACTTCATAGTCAGAGGGAGAGAGGAGCACAGGCACAATTTCTATCCGGGGGTTAATATGTTGCAGAAAAGGGAGCTGCACTTCCAGGGAATACTCCTCTGCGTGGGAACGCGTATCCACTTCTAAAAACCTGGAATAGGAAAGCAGTGCATCGGCAATCTCCTCGTCCACCTTTACCTTTCCCAGGGGGGTTGCCCAGGACCCCTTGTCCCAGATGGACGACAAGGGCCCTTCGCCCTTGTGATTAGGGCCTAACAGCACAACTTTGGAGGGAATCTCGATACGGGAGTAAACATCTGCATACACTTTCCCGGCAAAAAGGTACCCCGCATGCGGTACAATAGCTCCCATTACCCGTTCCCGCGGGATACCTTCTTGCAGGAGGTTCCGGATAAAATCCTGTAGGGTGAAGACGTCGCTTGGATAAAAATCCCCTGCAAATTTAGCCTGCCTGAACATCGTCTAAAAATAGCAAAAAATGGGACAAAAATCAATTAAAAAAGGCAACCCCGAAGTTGGTACTTTCGAGAATTGCCCTTTTTAAAATAAAGAGAATAATCAGGCAACAGCGTCTTTGAGTGATTTTCCAGCTTTAAACACAGGCACCTTCTTTGCAGGAATAGAGAGAGTAGCTCCAGTCCTGGGATTTCTCCCTTCTCTTGCTGCTCTTTTCTTAACCTGGAATGTCCCAAAGCCTACCAGCCTTACATCTTCTCCCTTCTTCAATGCCTCAGTGATAGCACCAATTACGGCATCCACTGCTGCCTCTGCCTCCTTTTTTGTGCAAACGGCCTCTGCCACCTTTTCTACCAGCTCAGCTTTATTCATACTTGTTCACCTCCCCTCGTTTTGATTATCGCAATTCATTATAGCACACGTTTTGGCAAAAACAAGTGTGGGAGTAGAGCGGGGTATGCTTTATATCATTCCTAAGATAGTCTCCCAGGACACCAAGAAACCAGGATTACCAGGAAACCAACCTGCCATTCACCGTTCACTGTTTACTATCCTGCACCTTGAATCTTACCTTTTCCCTCTTCCGGTCCAAAGTCTATGGTCTATAGTCTAACTTATATCCCAGCTTTCTAAGCAGCTCTTTTCGCCATTTAATATCTTCTGCTTGTTCTATACCTCTTGGTTTCATTCCATCCACTACCCCCAAGATCCCTCGCCCCTGGTCTGTCTCGGCTACAATGACCTCTACGGGATTTGCCGTGGCGCAGAAGATTCTGCATACCTCGGGCACCGTCTTTACCGCATTTAAGACGTTGATGGGATAAGCGTCCTGCAGAATGATTAAGAAGGTATGGCCTGCCCCTATCTCCAGGGCATTTTCCAGCGCAACCTTCTTTAGTGCCTCGTCATTCCCTTCTCCTCTTACCCGGCAGGCGCCGGAGGCCTCCACGAAGGCAAGGCCGAACCTCACCGAGGGCAGCGAGGTAACTATTACCTCGTATAGGTCCTCCACTGTTTTTATGAAGTGGCTCTGTCCCAGGATCAGGTTTGCTCCCTCAGGAATGTTTTTTATTTTA
>JALUVB010000209.1 GCA_027021085.1 bacterium | reverse complement strand
GATTTTGTGGTGGTGGATAATAGGGGAAGTATAATAGGGGAAGAGGAAAAAGTGCGGCTTTCTCGCCTGCTTCTGGAAAGAAAGTTTGGTATAGGCGGAGACCAGCTTATATTGCTGGAGAAATCCCACCGGGCTCATTTCAGAATGCGCATTTTCAATCCCGATGGCTCAGAAGCAGAGATGTGCGGAAACGGAGCTCGTTGTGCCGCGCGTTTTGCCTATGAAACAGGTATTTCACCCCGGAAGATGGAGTTTGAAACCCTGGCAGGAATTATCAGCGGGAAGGTAATGGGCAGGAGGGCAAGGGTGCTTCTTACTCCTCCCCGTGATTTGCGTCTGGATTTTGCTCTGGAGGTAGAAGGGAAAGAGGTTAAGGTGAGTTTTGTGAATACGGGTGTGCCCCATGTGATAAGAGAAGTGGAAAACCTGGAGGAAATAGAGGTTAAAAAAGAAGGAAGAAAGATTCGCTACCATCCTTATTTTCAGCCGCAGGGAACCAACGTAGATTTTGTGAAATGGGATAAGGATGCCTGCCGGGTGAGAGTGTACGAAAGGGGAGTTGAGGATGAGACTCTCTGTTGCGGCACCGGGGCAGTGGCCAGTGCGTATATAGGCATAAAGAAAGGAATACTCGCTTCCCCGGCCAGGGTTATCTTTATTAAAGGAAGGGAAGAACTTGTGGTTAGTGTAGAAGAAGGGGAAAGGGTATATTTGGAGGGGAGTGCCTGTGTTTCTTTTATAGGTGAATACAAAGGAGAAAGAGTTTATGGAGAAAAAATCTAAAAGAGTTATAAAATACGGTTTGCATTCTTTCGTTTCTGTGGTGGCGGTGGTGGGAATTGTAATGGTATCTTATGCACTTCTCGGGCGATACCATAAAAGGTGGGATCTTACCCAGAATAAGAGATTTACCCTCTCTCTCCAGACGGTGAAAGTTTTAAAAAATCTGCAGAAGCCGGTAGAGATCACTGCTTTCTGGAAGATGGGGACCCCGCAGGCTGCCCAGGTGGAAGAGCTCCTGAAACAGTATTCCTACCGTTCACCCTACATAAGATTCCGCATGGTGGACCCGGACAAAAACCCTACACTTGCACAGCAAAAAGGAGTATCTGAATACGGGACTACTGTCTTTGAATACGAAGGCAGGAAAAAGGTTGTCTATGAGCGGGACGTATTTACCTACTCCTTCATGGGCATGGGAGGCCAGGAATTTAAAGGAGAGGAGGCTTTTACCACGGCTATCATGGAGATAACCTCGGGGAAAAAGGAGAAGGTCTATTTTATCACCGGGCACGGGGAGAAGGATATTTTTGATTCGGGAAGAGGGGGATACTCCAAGATAAGAAGCTATTTAGAGAAAGAGGGTTACGAAGTGGAAACCTGGAATATACTGGAAAAAGGAAAACTTCCCGAAGATGCCTCCTTGCTAATTCTGGCAGGCCCCAGGGTGGATATCCTGGACAAGGAGAGGGAGCTGCTCCAGGAGTATGTAAATAAAAAACAGGGGAAATTTCTCTTGCTCATAGATCCCGGAGTGGGAAAAAACGTGAAAGCACTGGCGAAAAGCTTAGGAGTGAAGGTGAAAGAAGGGATGATTATTGACCCGGTGAGTTCTTACTTTGGGGAAGCCGCGGCTCCCATCCCTCAGTATAAACCTCATAAAATAACCAATGACCTTATAAAAAGCAATAGTGCCACTATTCTGGCAGGGGCAGTTGGCCTGGAGAAGACAGGCAAGGGAGATGTAATCCTGGAGTCCCGCAGCACTTCCTGGCTGGAAAAGGATTACCGCACTTCCAACAAGATGAAGTTTAATAAGGGAAGCGATGAAAAGGGCCCTATCCCGGTAGGGATTGCTATTGAAGAAGGAAATAAAAGGATAGTGGTTTTCGGAGATTCGGACTTTGCTTCCAACTCGCTGGTAATAGTGCAGGGAAACATTGATCTCTTCATGAATACGATTGGCTGGCTTACCAAGGAGGAAAACAAGATATCCATAAGGCCAAAGAAACCGGAGGTAAGGCCCTTTAAGCTATCTGCCAAAGAAGCGCGCTTTGTGGTTATAACCTCGCTTTTCCTGATTCCTCTGGTAATACTGGGAACCGGAATATTTATCTGGTGGAAAAGGAGGTCATTATGAAAAAATTTATCCCTACCTATATAATTCTTGCTCTCTTTCTGGGTATCCTGCTGTATTACCAGGTAAGCGGAAAACAGGAAAGACCGGGAGAAACCACGATTTTTAAGCTGGACAAGAATACATTCCGGGAATTGAGCCTGAACAGCAAGGGAAAAAAGTGGAAGTTGGTCAAGGACGGGGAATGGGAAATCGTGCAGCCGGAGAAATGGGAGGCAGACCAGGGGAAAGTGGAAAGTATCCTGGAAAAGCTTTCCGACCTGGTGGCGGAGAGAGTGGTAGAAAAGAACCCGCAGGATATAGAAAAATATGGATTAAATAAACCTTCAGCAGAAATATCTTTTCAAGCAGGGGGCAAACTCTACCAGCTTCTCGTAGGCAAGAGATCTCCCATCTCCTACCAATTCTATGTGAAGAGGTCAGATTCTCCCGTGGTTTATGTGCTTAGTGGAAACACGCTTAATAAATTTACGGTAAATCCCGAGGAGCTGAGAGAGAAAAGGATTATCAAGGTAGAGAAAGAGGAGATAAGGAAGATTGCCCTGGTTTCTCCCGGAAGGAAAATCGTGCTGGAGAAGAAGGGGAATGAGTGGCAAATAACTTTTCCTGTGAAAACAGGAGGGGACAGGTGGGAAATAGAGGATATGATTGATGCAATAAAAAACTTAAAAGCAAAAAAGTTTGTTGAGGATAAGACAAAAAACCTCTCTTCCTACGGGCTGGATAAACCTTCCTTAAAGGTAGAGCTGTGGCTGGGCAAAGACCTTTCCTATAAATCTGTAAGCTTCGGGAAAACTGAGGATGATATTATTTACGCTGTGAAAAGCGGAAGAGATGAGATATACGGGGTGGATAGAAAATTACAGGGAAGAATCAATAAAAGTCTTTTTACCCTGCGGGATAAAGACATGCTCTCCTTTAACATGGATGAAGTAAAGGGAATGATGATTACATACAAAGGCAGGGCTTTCAGCCTTTACAGGGGAAAAGAAACCTGGGAGATGAAGAAACCGGAAGAAAGAAAGATAAAAAAGGAAAAAGCAGAAGATATACTCTGGGTGGTAAAAAACCTGGAAGCACGTTCTTTCCTGGAGGAAGAAGGGAAGAACCTGGATAAATACGGCCTTTTAAAACCTGCTTTAGCTCTTACCATTACTCTGCAGAAAGGAGAAAAGACTTTATTGCTGGGGAAGGTATTCAAGGATAAGCAGGGAGAGAAGGTTTATGCGAAGGTAAGCGATAAGCCGCAGGTCTTCTCAGTAAACAAGTATGTGGCAGATAATTTAAAAGAAAAGATAGAAGAGCTTAATAAAAAAGATATCCAGGCAGAGAAGAAGGAGGGTAAAAATGAGTGAATGCTTAAATCTAAAGAAAAACCTTTCCCATTGCACCTGCACTTACGAACCCTGTTCTAAAAAGGGCATGTGTTGCGAGTGCCTGAGATACCACCTTTCCATGGGAGAGCTTCCGGGCTGTTGCTTCCCTCCCGAAGTAGAAAAAACATACGACCGCTCCATCCAGAGATTCCTTTCCGCCCATAAGTGAACACTTTTTTAGACTTTAGCCCATAATAACAGTAGCGGGTAGTGAGGGGGATATTTTAGA
>JALUVB010000208.1 GCA_027021085.1 bacterium | reverse complement strand
GAAATCATCGTGGATAGGGGCAAGGAATACGGATGTAGCCAGCCTGATTGCGGAGTAGAATGTGAGTGTGACAGATATTTAGAGCTCTGGAACCTGGTATTTACCCAGTTTGACCGCCAGGAAGATGGGAAACTTCTTCCTTTGCCCCAGAGAAATATTGATACAGGCATGGGGCTGGAACGGGTGTGCTGTATACTTCAGAACGTGGAGGATAATTTTCTTACCGACCTTTTTCTGCCCATTATCCGAAACCTGGAAGAAATTTCTAATAAAAAATTCAAAGAAAATATATATCCCTTTCGGGTAATAGCTGACCATGTACGGGGCATGTCTTTTCTCATTAACGATGGAGTTCTTCCTTCCAACATGGGCAGGGGATATGTGCTGAGGAGATTAATCAGAAGGGCACTTGCCCTGGGTAGAAGATTGGAAATCCCCCTTCCCTTCCTTTACAAGCTTGTCCCCTCCGTAATCCAGGTTATGGAAAAACCTTATCCTGATTTGCATATCCGTAAGGAGCATATTGTGCAGGTGATTCACACGGAAGAAAACGTATTCTCTAAAACCCTGGAAGAAGGAATAGAAGTGCTGGAAGATTTGATAGAACAAAGCAAGCGGGAAGGTAAAAAAATATTCCCGGGGAAAGCCCTGTTTCGCCTTTACGATACCTATGGCTTCCCGCCTGAACTGGCGGAAGAATTGGTGAAGGGAGAAAACCTTGAACCTGACAGCCGGGGATTTGAGGAAGAGATGGAAAAACAAAGGGAGAGAGCCAGGAGCGCCTGGAAAAAAGAAAGAAAAGAAATTTCTACCGAGCAGGAAATATACACTTCCCTTTCAGAAAAAGTAAAAACAATAGAATTTATTGGCTACGAAATGCTGCAGGGAAAGAGCAAAATACTATTTTTACTGAGGGAAGGGAAGGAGGTGGATAAGCTCAAGCAGGGAGAAGAAGGAGAAGTCATTCTCTCTCCCACTCCTTTTTATGCAGAATCCGGCGGACAGGTCGGGGATACGGGCTGGGTGCGGGGAAAAGGGGGCTCTGCCGAGGTAAGAAATTCTTATTACAGGAATAATCTCAGGATTTCTTATCTATATTGCAAGGAAGGGTATCTGGAGAAGGGGGAAGAGGTTTGGGCTGAAGTGGATAAAGAGAGGAGAGAAAGAATTGCTGTGCATCATACTACCACCCACCTGCTCCAGTATGCTTTGAGAGAAATTTTGGGCACGCATGTCTGCCAGGCAGGTTCCTGGGTGGGAGATAAATTTTTCCGATTTGATTTCACGCATTTCCGTGCACTGCACCCGGAAGAATTAAAAAGTGTGGAGAAGCTCATTAACCAGAAAATAAGGGAAAATGCATCTGTAGAAGTAAAACACCTTTCCCTGGAAGAAGCCAGGAAAGAGGGAGCTATCGCGCTGTTTGGCGAAAAATACGGTAAAACGGTTAGAATGATTAAAATCGGGGATTACAGCCGGGAGCTTTGTGGGGGAACGCATATTTCTTACACGGGAAAAATAGGGCTCTTTCTTATCCTCAACGAATCCTCCGTGGGAACAGGCATGAGAAGAATAGAGGGAATTGCCGGGGATGTAGCGTATGCAAGAGTGGTAAAAGACAGGGAGATGATTTCCCGGCTTAGAGAATTCTTGAAAGTTCCTGCGGAAGAAATTGAGAAGAAAATAAAAGAGATGGCGGATGAGCTGAGAGAACTTAATAAAGAAAAAGAGAAATGGAAGAGAAAAGAGGTGCTTTCCCAGGTAAAAGAGGTGCTTTCCCATCCGCAAAAAGTGGGTGATACAGAGCTCTACTTGCTGAAGCTTTCCTCGGGAAGTAAAGATACAATGAGGGAGGCTATCGATTACCTGAAGAACAAAGTCAAAGAAAAAGGCGTTTTCCTGGTGGCGGTGCAGGGGAAGGATGGAATACGTCTTACTATGGGTATAACCAGTGACCTGGTAGAAAAAGGACTGCATGCCGGCAACTTACTGCGGGAGACAGCCAGGGTGCTGGGTGGCGGTGGAGGCGGAAGGCCGGACATGGCGGAAGCAGGGGGAAAGAACCCGGGTAAATTCAAGGAAAGCATAGAAACACTCAAAAATATTCTCCTGCAGACAGGATAGTTCCCACTAATTCAAAAAATAGCGGGATAGGGTTTTCCCGGAGTGCAAAGGGATGTTTCCTTCCCTATTAGTATGCCGGTAATGCTTCTTTCTCAAATTTACCTCTTTTCCCACACTCACCCGCTCTTTTCCGCCCTTTCAACACAACGATTTTAGAATAAAATTTTCCCTTTTACAGATTATTTTGACTTGACAAAAAGATTGTAATTGATTACAATCAATATAGAAGTGGTTTTTCAAAGACGAGAGATGCTTAGAAAAGGGGTGAGTGGTTGATTATAGATATTGACCCGGCAGAAAAAATAGAAGCCAAAATAGAATCAGAGATTATCGCGGGCAAATACAAGCCGCACCAGAAACTGCTCTCAGAGAGAAAACTGGCCGAGAAATTAAATACCACTCCCACCCGGGTTCACCGGGCTATACAGAGACTTGTGGAAAAAGGCTACCTGTACACGAAAGTGGGGCATGGCACATTTGTAAGCGAGGTAGGGGGGATAGGTTCTTCTGGCTCTGACTTGTTAACTTCTTCTCTGGATATTCATCTTCCCCACATGCCTGCTTATAAAACGATAAAAGTATCTATACCGGTAGAAAACGATCCATACCAGGTAGAGATGTGGAAAAAAGTGCTGGATGTTTTCAGGGAAAAGCATCCCTTTATGGAAGTTGAGGCGGATTTTGAAGCCAAGGAGGATAAAAGATACGATGTGTTTTTTACCGGTCCCTATCAACTCCGGTTGTATCACAAAGAGATGTTGCCTCTCAACGGCGAGTTTTTAAGTAAATACGAACTCAGCCCGGATGAATTATGTGAGGATATACTCAAACTGGGCCGGGTGAATGGGGCACTCTTCGGGATACCGGTGTTGAGAAATCCTGCCCTAGTCTCGGTAAATAAAGACCTCCTGGAGAAGTACGGCGTAAAAGTGGATAAGATTAAAAAACCCGGGGATTTGCTGAGGGTAGGAGATATCATAGAAAAGAGAAGCGGGGGAAGGGTAATGGGGACGCGGTATTTAGGATTTATTTACCATGGAGCGATGTATGGGATAGACATAAAAAGAGAAGGGAACAGGTTAATATTTAACAAAGAAAAAGTAAGGAAATTTCTGGAGGAGACAAAACCCTACATAAAGAGACATCACTTCAAATCACATGATGATACCCATGAAGGACTGTTTTTAGAAGGACATTATGCTATATACCCCCATTTTTATGGTGCCTATCAATTAGAAAAAGGGAGCAGATATACACTATCACCGATACCGTTCCCGCGGGAGAGAGATGGGTTTGGCTGTGAGGGTATGTTTATGGGATGCATAGCAAAAGGGAGTAGATATAAGGAAGAAGCATTGCTTTTTTTAAGTTTCCTGATTAGTGAGGAAGGGCAGAGGGTATTTATTGAGCATTCGCCGAACTGGCTTTCAGTGAGAAAAGATGTGCTGAAAGAACAGAAGGGTAATTCGCCTTTCCCGGAAGGAGCTCTTCTCTATGATTTTGATATCCGGGGCTACTATTCACAGGTAGACCCTTTAATATTCATAGAATATTCAACCAGGCTGAATACAGAAGCAGGCAAATTTTTCCTGGG
>JALUVB010000207.1 GCA_027021085.1 bacterium | reverse complement strand
TGTGTAGTTATTCAGGAATTCATTCCTATTCACCAGTGCTGCATGTCCATCAGCAAAAACAGCGTTGAAGTTACCGCTATGCCAGTCCCCAACTCTGGTTCTTAGACTGTAGATATCTATACGGAAATAATCTGAGTCGCAGAATAGAATAAAGTAAGAAGGATTAGCAATCTGGCTTATATTCCTTCCTCTTGCATCATTATTCTGAGCATAGGAGATATCCGGAGAATATCCCCGACCAATGTTCTTGGCTGTGGGACAGGCAAGTATTCCACCTGCTCCTTTAGCATTAACATAGGCAGCAAATTCAGTGTATCCATACTGGTTGTTATCTCCCCACCAGTACCAGGTATAGTCGTTGTATCCCACACCCCGAGGTAAGAAACCATCCCAGTCCTGGGCGTACATAAGTGCTCCCAATCCCAGCTGTTTAAGTTGGCTTAAGCATTTAGCCTGTCTCGCTTTTTCCCTGGCTCTCTGCAAAGCAGGTAACAGCATTGCCGCAATTATTGTGATTATGGCAATGACCACCAGGAGCTCTATCAGTGTAAACCCCCCTCTAATTTTCCACACTTTCCTGACTCTGTCTAACACCGTGGCTCACCTCCCTTCCTTACTAAGCCTTTCTTCTCTCAAAAACAATCTTTCACTCATTTTTCTTTTCTACCCTAATTCCTCCGGGCATGAATCCCGGAAGACAAGTTCTGGTTCTATATATATCTCCTCGGCCCGGCTTTTCTCCAACATTTCCACTGCCTTTTCTGCGATCGCCTTTTCTTTTATGGATACGGAGGTAAGGTTGTATCCTTCTGCCCATGGAGTATTGTAATAGCCTATAATAGCCACATCTTCCGGAACTTTTAGCCCCAATTCTTTTAAAATCTTTAAAACCGGTATTACCCGGAAATCTCCGAAAGATATAATCCCATCCGGTCTTTGAGAGGATTTAAAGATTTCCCGATAGGTCTGGGGAGAGGTTTCTCTGGCGATGAGATAGGTAAAGTTACCTCCATATTCTTTTTTGGCTTTGAGACATCCTTTATAAAACAAATCGGAAATCCAGTTTGGCTTTATTTCAAAAGAAAGAATAAGAATATTTTTTCTCCCTCCCCCCAGTAAATGCCTGGCAGTGATATATCCTCCTTTAGTGTAGTCGGAGAGAACATAAGCTGCCTTGTACTTCTTAGGCCCTTCAAAACGATGAATGAAAATTAGATGTGCAGATTTCTTGAGTTTGCTTAAAGACTCAAAGGGAAAAATAGAGTATCCATCCGTTATCAACCCAACATATTTCCCTGTCAGAAATTTTTCCAGGTGGGGTTTTAAATTATTTCTTATATCCATCACCGTAGTAAAGTAACCTTTTGACTGAAGCTGTGAGGGAAGGTATCTGGTAAAAGGGAGATGGGAAATTTCCTCTGTTTCAACTACCACCCCCACGGTAGGATGAGTTCTGAGTTTCTTAAAATCTGCTACAAAAGTTCCCTTACCCTGTATGCGGTAAAGGAACCCCTCCGAGACCAGTTCATTTAACGCTCTTCTTGCTGTTGTGCTGCTGACATTGAACCTGGATATCAACTCATTCTCCGAGAGAATTCTCTCTCCTGCTTTTATC
>JALUVB010000206.1 GCA_027021085.1 bacterium | reverse complement strand
TACTATAATCCAGGAGTGGGAAGGTTCATAAGTGTGGATCCGCTGATAAGGCAATTCGCCCGCTCTTATGCGGGAAGCTCTGCCCTCTCTGGGGGGGCAGGAAGTTGTGGGAGTTGTGGGGGATTGGGGAGGGGGAGTGTGCCGGAGATCTCTTCTTCTCCTTCAATTTCTATAAAATGGAGGCATCCCTATGTGTATGTAAGAAATAATCCGGTGAATTATGTGGACCCGGAGGGGTTGTTCTTAACGTTAGGAGAACGGTATAGAATAGTTGAGAATGTGGGATTGAAACTGCTTTACACTTATTCGCCCATAGGTGCCCAGCAGAAGGATCTTAAAAGAGCTGGGCGGATTGCAGGTGGAACACTCCAGTGGTACGGATTCACCCGGGGAGTTACCTATTACTTTGCGATGAACATGTTAAACACAAGCATAACCAACGCTCTGGATGTCTTGTTGGCAAAGTGGATAACAAGCTGGTATGAGAGGATGATGATAACAAATATATTGCCCGCGGTTATCTCAGGTATAGCAAAGGGGGAATTAAAGGCAGGAAGAGAGGTAATTACACCTTCGGGACCGCACAGTGATGATGCAGGGATAGGGGAAGCATACTGGGCGATATTCTGGCCGAGCTGTGGAGGGAATGGTAAGGTTTTATTCTTCTGGAGAGCCAGGGAATTAGAGGAGGAGGCATATGAAAGGGGAGGGATAGAAAAGCCTCGTTTCAGGAGGTTTGGAATAATTCAGGATGTAAGATTTTATCCGAGGTCTATTGGCAATCCTCAGGAAGTAGAGAAAGTAGGAGACATAGGATGGTTATATTACGAATTCTGGAGAAGGTATTAATAAATACACTTTTAATCCTTCTTCTTGTAGGGGGATATAAAGAAGCAAGAGGAGAAGAGGCATTATTTCCTCTTATTAACGGGCTTTTTAGAAGATATTTGGAAATTCCTTTCTCATACCATCCGCAAAAAGTGAGAAAAACTGTAACGACTTCCTTTTTAATAAACGAAAATTCAGAAAAGTATTTCCGTAGATTAATAAAAATGGATATAAACAGTTTGAAAAAAGAGGCACAAAATTTAAATATTCCTCTACCAAATAATTTTACGAGAGAACACCTAATTTCTCTCTTAATTTATCATAGTCTCCCTTCTTCTCCAAATACATCTATTTTTTGGGACTACAATCAAGTATTTCCCCAACGAAATCCTACTGAATTTGGGAGAGCGGTTGGAGGATATAAAAAAGAAAATAAATTTATAGTGGTAGTAGATGAAATGGGAAATAAGAGAAAGATAACGCGCCTGCTTCCTATTGCAGTGGATAAAAATAGTAAACGTTGGAGTTTAAACGATATAGAAGAATATGGTGACCATCTAAAATTTGCGGTTGTGGAATTAAATAAGTCTCTAATGTTAAAGATAAATGATACCGGGTATAGAGTATTTAAAGGTTGGAAGGTAAACATTTACGAATTAACTGAAGACTTAGAAATAAGAGAATTTTCTTACTTTTGGTATGTACCCGGATATGGGATAATAAAATCGGGAGGAAAAGGTATGGGAGAAGTGGTTTTAATAGAATACTTTCGTCCTGATTTAAGAAAAGGCTGGAAGA
>JALUVB010000205.1 GCA_027021085.1 bacterium | reverse complement strand
GAAAGGATAAAAAGCTACGGGGTGGTGGAATTGGGGGGAAACGGAAGAGTGATAAGATTCCAGGAAAAGCCAGAAAAGCCGTTCTCTGACCTGGCTTCTATTGGTATTTATATTTATCCCCGGGGTAAACTTTTCCGGGTAAAGGAGTATTTAGATAAAGGGAATAACCCCGATGCACCGGGATTTTTCCTGGAATGGTTGATAAAGGTAGAGGAGGTTTACTCCTGTGTATTTTCCGGGAATTGGTATGATATAGGAACACTGGAAACGCTGGAAGAGGCAAGAAAATGTTTTGCCGGGAAGTAGGGAGAATTTATGAGAGAATTGCTGCTTTCACTTTCCCCTTTACACGTGCCTGTTTACGTGCAGATGGAGAAGAAAGTGGTGCTGAAAATGGATAAGAAAGGAGGATAAATGAAAAGGACTTATCTATTCACTTCCGAATCGGTTACAGAGGGACATCCGGATAAGATAGCAGACCAGATTTCGGATGCTGTTCTGGATGCGGTGCTCAGCCAGGATTCTCAGGGGAGAGTAGCCTGTGAAGCACTGGTTACCACGGGGATGGCTTTTGTAGCAGGTGAGATATCCACTACCTGCTACGTGGATATCCCCGGTGTAGTCAGGAATACTATCAAAGAGGCAGGTTATGTTGTCCCTGATTATGGATTTGACTATGAAAATTGTGGAGTGATTACTTCCATTCAGGAGCAGTCATCTGATATTGCGATGGGAGTGGATAAGGGAGGAGCAGGTGACCAGGGTATGATGTTTGGTTATGCGGTAAACGAAACAGAAGAGATGATGCCGCTTCCTATAACCCTGGCGCATAAACTGGCAAGGAGGCTGTCCGAAGTACGAAGCAATGAGCTGCTAAATTATTTGAGGCCGGACGGAAAAAGCCAGGTTACGGTTCTCTATGAGAACGGTGCACCCAAAAAAGTTACTGCCGTGGTTATCTCTGCCCAGCATGACCCTGATGTTTCCGAAGAAAAACTCAGAGAAGAGATAAAAGAAGAAGTGATTTTTAAAATAGTTCCTGCAGAATGGATAGATAAAGACCTGAGAATATTTATCAATCCTACCGGGAGATTTGTAATAGGTGGCCCTCAGGGAGATACGGGAGTTACCGGGAGAAAAATCATGGTGGATACCTACGGTGGAGTAGGAAGGCATGGCGGAGGATGTTTCTCCGGTAAAGACCCCAGCAAGGTAGACCGTTCTGCTGCCTACATGATGAGATACCTGGCTAAAAATATCGTGGCAGGCGGCTTAGCCGACAAATGTGAACTGCAGGTAGCTTATGCCATTGGGGTTAGAGAACCTCTTTCTCTTATGGTGCAGACATTTGGTACCGGCAAGGTAGAAGAAGCAAAGATAGAAAAATTAATCAGGGATTCTTTCGACCTTTCTCCCGCCGGGATAATAAAGTACCTCAGGCTTGACCGGCCAATTTACAAAAAGACTGCTTGCTATGGACATTTTGGCAGGAACGAAGAAGAATTTACCTGGGAGAAGACAGATAAGGCAGATTTCTTCAGAAGCGAGGTTGGGTTATGAAGTACTTTGTTAAAGATTTATCTCTATCAGAAGAAGGGAAAAGGAAGATTGAATGGGCGGGCAGGAGGAT
>JALUVB010000204.1 GCA_027021085.1 bacterium | reverse complement strand
ATCCTCCTGCCCGCCCATTCAATCTTCCTTTTCCCTTCTTCTGATAGAGATAAATCTTTAACAAAGTACTTCATAACCCAACCTCGCTTCTGAAGAAATCTGCCTTATCTGTCTTCTCCCAGGTAAACTCTTCTTCGTTCCTGCCAAAATGTCCATAGCAAGCAGTTTTTTTGTAAATTGGCCGGTCAAGCCTGAGGTACTTTATTATCCCGGCGGGAGAAAGGTCGAAAGAATCCCTGATTAATTTTTCTATCTTTGCTTCTTCTACCCTGCCGGTACCAAATGTCTGCACCATAAGAGAAAGAGGTTCTCTAACCCCAATGGCATAAGCTACCTGCAGTTCACATTTGTCGGCTAAGCCGCCCGCCACGATATTTTTAGCCAGGTATCTCATCATGTAGGCAGCAGAACGGTCTACCTTGCTGGGGTCTTTACCGGAGAAACATCCTCCACCATGCCTTCCTACTCCACCGTAGGTATCCACCATGATTTTTCTCCCGGTAACTCCCGTATCTCCCTGAGGGCCACCTATTACAAATCTCCCGGTAGGATTGATAAATATCCTCAGGTCTTTATCTATCCATTCTGCAGGGACTATTTTAAAAATCACTTCTTCTTTTATCTCTTCTCTGAGTTTCTCTTCAGAAACATCAGGGTCATGCTGGGCAGAGATAACCACGGCAGTAACTTTTTTGGGTGCACCGTTTTCATAGAGAACCGTAACCTGGCTTTTTCCGTCCGGCCTCAAATAATTTAGCAGCTCATTGCTTCGTACCTCGGACAGCCTCCTTGCCAGTTTATGCGCCAGGGTTATAGGAAGCGGCATCATCTCTTCTGTCTCGTTTACCGCATAACCAAACATCATACCCTGGTCACCTGCTCCTCCCTTATCCACCCCCATCGCAATATCAGATGACTGCTCCTGAATGGAAGTAATCACTCCACAATTTTCATAGTCAAATCCATAATCAGGGACAACATAACCTGCCTCTTTGATAGTATCCCTGACTACACCGGGGATATCCACGTAGCAGGTAGTGGATATCTCACCTGCTACAAAAGCCATCCCCGTGGTAACCAGCGCTTCACAGGCTACTCTCCCCTGAGAATCCTGGCTGAGCACCGCATCCAGGACAGCATCCGAAATCTGGTCTGCTATCTTATCCGGATGTCCCTCTGTAACCGATTCGGAAGTGAATAGATAAGTCCTTTTCATTTATCCTCCTTTCTTATCCATTTTTCAGCACCACTTTCTTCTCCATCTGCACGTAAACAGGCACGTGTACAGGGGAAAGTGAAAGCAGCAATTCTCTCATAAATTCTCCCTACTTCCCGGCAAAACATTTTCTTGCCTCTTCCAGCGTTTCCAGTGTTCCTATATCATACCAATTCCCGGAAAATATACAGGAGTAAACCTCCTCTACCTTTATCAACCACTCCAGGAAAAATCCCGGTGCATCGGGGTTATTTCCTTTATCTAAATACTCCTTTACCCGGGAAAGTCTACCCCGGGGATAAATATAAATACCAATAGAAGCCAGGTCAGAGAACGGCTTTTCTGGCTTTTCCTGGAATCTTATCACTCTTCCGTTTCCCCCCAATTCCACCACCCCGTAGCTTTTTATCCTTTC
>JALUVB010000203.1 GCA_027021085.1 bacterium | reverse complement strand
CCGGGAATTAAAATACCTCCAGATGTTCTCCTGCAATACCACAGGTATTGCCCGCCAGGCCTACATCTGCGATAGTGGCTTTGGCTTGAAGGAAATGATTTGCCTTATTGTAAGACGTGCCGCCGATATCTCTGAAACACACAAAGGCCCGGTTGATGCACTGCTCCCCCAGGAGATACCTTCCCACCAGGCCGAGGACTTCATCCACGTGGCTCCCCATATCCACACTATTACCGGAGTAATAACCGCACCCGTATGCCATGGACATGCCACGATGATGATTTTCGAAGTAGGGAAAAAAACCTCGAAAGAAGAGATTGTAGAAGTCTTCAACAAAGAACCCCGCATCCGCCTTTTCCGTCTCCAGGACGGATTTATCTCCACCTCGCACATCTTTGACTACAACCGCGACAGGATGAGTCCCCGGGGTGACATGTACGAAGTGCCGGTCTGGGAAGAAACAATCTACCTGGATAGAGAGGGACAAAGAATCTACTCCATCAACATGATACCTCAGGAAGCTATCGTAGTACCCGAGAATATAGATGCCATAAGATGTCTTCTCGGGCTGGAAGACACTCCGGAAGAGGCCATGGAACATACGAACAGATGTTTAGGGCTTAAGTAATCACCGGGAAAAGGAGGAATTCAGAAATGCTCTTTGGAATAAAAACACTGGACGATTTTGCCTTTAAAGGGAAAACCGTGCTTTTAAGGGTGGATATAAACTGCCCGGTGGACAAAGAAAGCAAAAGAATAAAAGACGACACCAGAATAAGAAGAAGCCTCCCCAGCATAAAAGAGCTTGCAGAAAAAGAGGCTCGCCTGGTTATCCTGGCACACCAGGCGGATCCCCTGGATTACCAGAATTTCATCCTGCTCAGGGAACATTCCGAAATACTGGGCCGTCTTCTGGGCAAAAAAGTGAACTATATAGAAGATATAGCCGGGCCTTACGCGCTGGAGAGCATCAGCAAGCTGAAGCCAGGAGAAATCCTTCTACTCGAGAACATACGCCTTTACACGGAGGAAACTATCATCTTCGAAAAAGAAGTTAAACTACCTCCCGAGAAGCAGACAGAAACCTTCCTGGTAAAAAAGCTTGCTCCCCTGGCTGATATTTACATATGCGACGCCTTTGCCGCGGCACACCGCTCCGAGCCTTCCCTGGTAGCCTTTCCCCGGCTTTTACCTTCCGGGTGCGGCAGGCTTTTTGAAGAGGAAGTCAGGGTTTTAACTAAAATCAGGGATAACCCTGAATTACCCTGCGTGTTTGTCCTGGGCGGGGCAAAGATACTGGATGCCTTCAAGATGATGGAGAAAGTGCTGGAAAAAGGAAGTGCAGACAAGGTACTTACCCAGGGACTGGTAGGTGAAATAATGCTCCTGGCTAAAGGCTATTCCTTAGGTGCAACTACAGAAAAATTTATAAAGGAGAAAAACCTGGAGGAGTTTATACATCAGGCAAAAAAACTGCTGGAAACCTATCCTGAGAAGGTTATCTATCCTCAAGATATCGCTATAGAGGAGAAAGAAAGGAGGAAAGAACATCCTGTATCCTCACTCCCGGTGGACGGACTTATCGTGGATATCGGGGAAGAAACCATAAAGACTTACGAAAAAATAATCCAGGAAGCAGGCAC
>JALUVB010000202.1 GCA_027021085.1 bacterium | reverse complement strand
CTGGCAACTCTGAAAGTGGGTTTTCCTTGCCGGGTATTTCTTCTATAATAGATTGAGATGACACGGCTGGATAGATTAGAAAACCAGAGTATATTTATAATAAGAGAGGCCTATAGCCGATTCAGGCAAGCAGCAATTCTCTGGTCAGTAGGCAAAGATTCCACCACTCTCCTCTGGCTTGCCAGGAAGGCATTCTTTGGAAAGATTCCCTGCCCGGTTATACACATAGATACCACGTATAAATTCAGGGAGATTTACCAGTTCAGAAAAAAGCTCTGCAGGGAATGGGGGCTTGAGGTGATTGTAGCCAGGAATGAGGAAGCCTTGCGTAAAAAAATGGGGCCGGGAAGAGGCAGATTACTCTGTTGCACAGAGTTGAAAACAAATGCCCTGAAAAAAGTAATAGAAAGATACGGATTTCGGGCCCTATATCTTGCCATCAGAAGGGACGAACATGGAATAAGGGCAAAAGAAAGAACTTTTTCTCCCCGGGACAGGGGTTTTGAATGGAATTACAGGAATCAGCCGCCGGAATTATGGGACCAGTACAAGACGAAAATAGGGAAGGGAGAACATTTGAGAATACATCCTCTCCTGGGATGGCGGGAAATTGATGTATGGGAATACATAAAAAGGGAAAATTTGCCCGTGCTGCCCCTTTATTTTGCCAGGAAAGGGAAACGTTACCGCAGTATAGGGTGTAAATGCTGCTGTAATCCTGTGGATTCTCGGGCAGATACAATAGAGGGGATAATCCAGGAGTTGCAAAAACCGGGCGTTTCCGAGCGAGGCGGACGCGCCCAGGATAAAGAATTGGCCAGTATGATGCAGAAATTAAGGTCATTAGGATACATGTAATTTAGATGAATCTGCTTAAATTGGTAATTGTAGGACATGTTGACCATGGTAAATCTACCCTCATAGGGAAACTCCTGCAACAGACTAACTCTCTACCCACTGACAGAATGGAAGAAATAAAGCATGCTGCGAAGAATGCGGGCAAAGAAATGGAGTTTGCTTATCTCCTGGACTACCTGGAGGAAGAACGTGAACAGGGTATTAGTATTGATACTACCCAGGTATTTTTTAAAACAGGGAAAAGGGATTATGTGATAATCGATTCTCCCGGGCAGGTGGAATTTGTGAAGAACATGGTTACCGGTGCTTCTCAGGCAGAGGCAGCCGTTTTAATTGTTGATGTAAAAGAAGGAATGAAAGAACAGGGCAGGCGCCACGCCTACCTTTTGTCTCTGCTCGGCATAGAACAGGTAATCGTGGCTTTAAACAAGATGGACCTGGCAGGCTACGAGAAAAACACCTATGAAAAGATTAAAGGAGAAGCAGCAAGATTTCTTGCTTCCACAGGCATGGAAGCACTCTATTATATTCCTGTTTCTGCAAAAAAAGGTGAAAACATTACCCGGAAATCAAAAAAAATGCATTGGTATAATGGCCCCACATTCGTGGAGGGGTTGGATAAACTGAAGGAGAAAGAATCGCTGGCAGATAAGCCCTTAATTTTTCCCGTGCAGGATATTTATAAAATTGCTGATAAAAGGATTGCCGCAGGAAAACTGCTCTCAGGTATTATAAAGAGGGGAGAGGAGATAAAAATTCTTCCCCTGCACCGGACAACCAAGGTGGAATCGGTGGAAAGATACCTGGAAAACCGTGATGCAGCCTATCCGGGAGAAAGCATAGGCATTATTACCCGGGAACCAGTGCCTATAAGTAGGGGGGATATAATTTGCCTGCCGGGAAAAGAACCGGTTTTGACCGACCGGTTTGAAGCAAGCATTTTCTGGATAAGCAGCAAAGAACTCTGCAGAGGGAAGTCTTTAAGCATAAGATGTGCCAGCCAGGAAACCACATGCAGTATAGAAACCATTAAAAAAAGAGTAGACTCTTCAACCCTGGAAATTATCCAGGAAAATGCAGATATATTGAAAAACCCGGAAGTAGGTGAAGTCGTTATTAAGACTAAAAACCCTGTTGCTCTCCAACCCTTCCGTGAACTGCAGGAATTGGGAAGGTTTGTCCTGGAAGAGGGAGGTAATATTTGTGCAGGGGGAATTGTTACAAATTGCGACACAGATAATCCTGTGTAAAGCGCAGAGGAAAACCTATCCCTAATTACAGCTCGCAGGCACCTTCTTCCAGGGAAGTTTTAAGATAAAAGGGAAGCTCTCCTTCCGGTGTCCTGTAATTGGCAAGGATATGAGAAAGCACGGTTTCTTCTTTGCCTTTTTCACAGAGGATAACTATACTTCCGCCGAATCCTGCCCCGGTCATCCTGGCTCCGTATACTCCTTCCGCTCTCAGGGATATTTCTACCAGGTTGTCAGCCTCCCGGCAACTCACCTGGTAATCGTCTCTTAAACTCTGGTGAGATTCCACGAGCAACTCTCCTACGCGGGAGAGATCACCTGTTTCCAATGCTTTGCAGGTTTCCTTTACCCGTTTATTTTCACTCACTACATGCCTTACTCTTTTTCTCAATGTCGGGGGTAAAAAATCCTCCCATTCCTCCGGTCCCGGGCTTAAATCACGCAGGGTTTTTAGGTTAGGATATAATTTTTTCAAAATTTTTACAGAGGTTTCACATTCTTGTTTCCTCTGCTCATATCCCACCTCGTTCAGTTTTCTTTTTACCCCGGTATCTACCACGAGTAAAGAGGCATTCCGGGGGAAGGGATAATAAGAAAAATCAAGAGAACGGGTGTCCAGGAAAAGCAGGTGGTTTTTCTTCCCTTTAAGAGAAATGAATTGGTCCATTATTCCGCAGGGAACTCCCACAAATTCATTCTCTGCCCGTCGGCAGATTTTTATTGTCTCCAGGTCGTCCAGGTTTATAGCAAAGAGACGTTTGAATAATAAGGCAGCCCCTGTTTCCAATGCTGCGGAGGAAGAAAGCCCCTTACCGGCCGGGAGATTGCTCATGATTAAGATATTCATCCCTTCTGCCGGAATTTGCAAGAAGTGAGCTACCCCAAGTACGTAGGAGTACCAGGAAGACCCTTTTTGCTTTGTTATATCCGCAAAGGAAGTAGCAAAGTATTCCCCGAAGGTATCGGCGTAGAGAGTTATCTCTTTTTTGGCGGAAAAAGAAGCAGCCAGGTAAACGTATCTCTCAATAGCTCCGGGAAGAACAAATCCCTCCTGGTAATCTGTATGTTCGCCGATAAAATTTACCCTTCCGGGAGCTCTGACAATAATTGCCGGATTGGCAGAATTAAAAACTTCCCTGAATTTACTTTTAATTTTATCTATCATCTTCAAACACCCGTTGCAGAAAGTTTGCCCATAAATTGGCACAGAGCACGAGTTTCTCTATGCTTACCGATTCGTTTGCCTGGTGGGCAGAAGAAATATCCTGTGGTGAATGGGAAAAAGCAGTAATCCCTCTTTCGTAAAGAAGCTTGGCTACGGTATTACCCCCTATGGTAGTAAGCTGCAGGTTTATTCCTGTATCAGAGGCAGCTTTTTTGAATTTTATTATCCAGTGATTACTCTCTTCTATCAAATGGGGAGAAGATTCCTGGATTATCTCCAGGCCGAAGGAAATTCCAGGAGTGGCATCTTTCTCGTTTTCCAGGACAGATTGTATTTTTTTGATTATTTCTTCTTTTTCCACCCCTGCAGGATAACGGAAATCCAGCACGCATTCTGCCCGGGAGGGGACCATGTTGGGGGCTTCTCCCCCCTTGATTTCTCCCAGGTTCATAGTGGGAGCACTAAAGAGGGGATGAAAAGAGTTGAATCGGGTTTGTGCTTCAATCTTCTCAATAACTTTGATAAGTGTCCGGATGGCGTTTATCCCTTTCTCTGGCTCACTCCCGTGCGCTGTTTTTCCCAGAATGCTTACCTTTACCCAGAGCATCCCCTTCTCCCCAATTACTGCCTTGTTCCACTTGCCTCCATCGGGGATGAGGCAGACATCTGCCTTGAAGCCATTCTCCAGGAGAAGTTTCATGCCTTTTTCCGAGCCTCTCTCTTCATCTGCCACTGCTCCTAAGATTATCCTCCCCTCAAAGTCCCTGCTTCTTTCCAGAAACGCCTTCACCGCAGCCCAGGAGGCAGCAAAAGAGCCTTTATTATCCTCTGCTCCCCTCCCGTATATTCTGCCGTTTTTTATGACCGCCTCAAAAGGGTCTGTTTCCCAGCCTTCTCCCGGGGGTACTATGTCCATATGGGAGAGTATTGCCACTGTTGGTTTGCCTCTGCCTATTTCTCCCAGTATGTTAGGCCTCTTATCCTCCCCGACAATTTCCAGCCTGGCACCTAACCCTCTAAGAGCATTTTGCACAACTTCCCTTACCAGATACTCATTGCCGGGAGGATTCACCGTGGGCTGGCGAATCAAGGAAGAAAGAAGAGAAATCAATCCTTCTCTATCAATGGCAAATTTCATGTTGAGTTATTTTATCAGTTTCTTCCCCGCGAGTGAACAGTAGCGGGGAGTGAGTAGCGAGGGGAAGGGTAGTAAACAGAGTGAGCAGTGAATAGTGAATTGGTTTCCTGGTATCCTGGTAATCCTGGTTACCTGGTAACTCTTGCAGAATGTAGACCAGCCTACCTGTCATGCCTGCGGAAGCAGGCATCCA
>JALUVB010000201.1 GCA_027021085.1 bacterium | reverse complement strand
TTTAGACTGTAGACCGGGGAAATAGTGAACAGTAGCGAGTAGCAGGTAGCGAGGGAAGATAGTAAATATTAAACAGTGAATAGTGAGTTGGTTTCCCGTATCATCTGTCTTTCCTGTCTAATGTCTAAAGTCTCAAGTCTATAGTCTAACATGGGGGGATTGGATAAAAGAGTGCATCCCATGGTAAGATAAAATAAGGTGAGAATAAAGAAGATACTTTTTTTTCTTATACCCCTTTTGCTTATTCTGGCTGGAATTATTACCTGGAATGTAGCCGGGCAAACTATCAAGCGCCGGGCAGAGCTGCGCAGGATCGGCTACCTGGATGACCAGAGGAGAAAGGAAATCAGCGCAAAACTAAAGGAACTTAGCCAGCTTTATGAAGCAGGGAAAGAGGAAGAAGCAAAAAAAGCCCAAAAAGAAATCTATGAGGCTACGCTGAGTATAGCTCAGATGTATGAGGATTTTCTGAAAAAATATCCTCGTAGCAAGAAGGCCTGGAATTACTTAGGATTGCTCTATTACGATGATTTAGCCAACCCTGATTTAGCCAAGAAATGCTGGGAAAAAGCACTGGAAATAGACCCCAATTTCTCTCCGGCTCTCAATAATCTTGCTACCTATTATTCTCACTTTGGTAAGCATATAGAAAGCGTCGAATCTTTCCGGAGAGCGGTTAAACTGAACCCCCGTGTGGCAGTTTATCATGCCAATCTTTTTGATTCTTATATACTCTTCCGTTACGAAGTGGCCAAGAAATACGGGTGGAGCTTGCCGGAAGTATTTGCAAATGCAATAAGAGAGGCTAAGAAAGCCAGGGAGCTGGACCCGGATAATTTTAAGTATGCGAAAGATCTGGCAGAGATTTATTATATGGCTTATTATTTTAAGGTAAAACCTGATTGGGAAAAGGTTTTAGAAGAATGGGACTACTGCCTGTCAATAGCCCGTACGCCAGCAGAAAAGTCCACTGCATATCTCAACATAGGAAGAATCAACCTTTACTATTTAAACCGGAAGGATAAGGCCATTCTCTCACTGGAAAAGGCAAATGAGCTTTTTCCTTCCGTATCTGTGCAACATTTACTTGAGAACCTGAAGAATCAAGATGGGAAAAGTGAAGGAACCAGACCCCGTTAAGCTCTTTTTTGCCGAGTTTACTTCCGAGGCAGAGCTTTTTCCCCAGGTGGAAGATAGGCTGAAAGACATGTTCGGAGAAATAGATTTCTCTTCCCCCCTCTTCGATTTTGATTATACTGATTACTATGCAGAAGAAATGGGGATAGAGCTCAAGAAAAAGTTTGTATCTTTTAAAAAACTCATTGCCCCCCAGGAATTAAGCAGGATAAAAAGAGCATCCCAGGTACTGGAAGAGGAGTTTTCCCGGGAGGGAAAAAGAAGGATAAATCTGGACCCCGGTTATCTTACACTGTCCAAGGTGGTTCTGGCCAGTACCAAGGATAGTTATCACAGGCTATACCTGGGAAGTGGTATATACGGGGAAGTCACCCTTTATTTTTTCAGAGGTTCTTACCAGCCTTTTCCCTGGACATACCCGGATTACTCTTCAGATGTTTTCAGGGAGATATTTACCAGGGTAAGAAAACGCTATAAAGATGAACTACAGAAAAAGAGAAAAAATATTCCGCTGGATAAGTAGAATCTCCTTTTTCTCCCTCTTTTTCCTGCTCGTTTTTTTAACACGTTATCCTTTGCCCCGCGCTCCCGTGAACATATTTTTTCGCTTTAACCCGCTTGCTGCTTTCAGCATCAGTATAAGCATCCGAAAAATCACTCCTTATTTTATCCCGGGGTTGTTACTTGTCCTGATATTTATCTGGGTGAGGCGAAAATATTTCTGCCGCTGGGCATGTCCCCTGGGGACATGCTTTGAAATATGGAGGGGCATATGGAGAAGAAATAAATGGAAGAAAAAAGTTTCTCCCTTTCCCTTTTTAAGTTTTTATATTTTTGCTTTTTTCCTGGGATTAGCTATTTTCTCCTTACCTCTGATAGGGTTGCTGGAGCCGTTTTCCCTACTTCTGCGTGCTTTTATCCATCCGTATCTGTTACTTCTCTTGCTGGCACTTTTTATGCTCGACCTGTTTATTCCCCGGGTCTGGTGTTCCCGTCTTTGTCCATTGGGAGGATTCCTCACCCTTTTAAACAGGAAAAGAAGCAAAAAAGTGGATTTTTCCCGCCGGCGTTTTATCTCCTCCTTTGCCGGAGGAGTAATACTTGCGCCGCTTTTTCGCCTGAGAGGCGAGAACTCGTATTTACTCCGTCCCCCCGGGGCAAGGGAGGAAAGGGAATTTATTGCCTATTGCATAAGGTGCGGAGCATGCATGAAGGTATGCCTCTCCAAGACACTTCATCCTTCTCTTCTGGAGGGAGGTTTGGAAGGGCTCTGGACTCCGCATCCTGTTTTCCGGAGTGCACCCTGCCAGTTATGCTTCTCCTGTGGAAAAGTATGTCCAAGCGGAGCAATAAAGAGAGTAAATTCGGTTAGCGAAGTAAAGATAGGAATTGCCACTATTAACCGCAAAAGATGCATTGCCTGGAAAGGGGAAGCCTTATGCCTTATTTGCATGGAATACTGTCCTGTCCAGGCTATTTGGGCGGATGAAAAGGATAGGCCCTACGTGGGCGGAAATGTGTGCATAGGTTGTGGACAATGTGAGAATCATTGTCCTGTGGAAGGAGAGGCAGCTATTCGGGTTTTCCGAATTTAGTACAACCCGGAGGCCTTTCAGGGCAGGGTAACAGGCAGAAAGGAATTATGTTAAACTTAGGTAAAGGAGGATAGCACCATGTTTGGAAACATTGGCTGGAGTGAATTAATTTTAATCTTCTTTATTATTCTCCTTCTCTTTGGAGCCAAGAGACTTCCTGAGATTGGCAAGGCAATGGGGAAAGCAATTATGAGCTTTAAGAAAGGATTGAAAGAGGCAAAAAAGGAGATAGATGAGGAAATAGAAGAGGATGATGAGGGCAAAAAATCCCACAAATGAAAGAAGCCAGTTTTCTGGAACATCTGGAAGAACTGAGAAGG
>JALUVB010000200.1 GCA_027021085.1 bacterium | reverse complement strand
CGAGGATATTTCCATAGTGGGATTTGACGATGACCAATTCAGTAGATTCATGGACCCTCCTCTTACCACGGTTGCCCAGCCGAAGGAGGAGATAGCGAGGAAGGCTGTGAGTATCTTAATATCGCGAATGAAAGGAGTAGAAAAGGATAAACCCCAAAGAGTATTACTCCCACCCCAACTGGTTATTCGGGAATCATCCATGCCTCCTCACACAGATAAAAATGATGATGAGAAATAAATTAAAGAATTTGGTAATGGGGGTAATTCTCATAGGGAGTTCCATGAGTTTAGCCCTCCTAAATCTTAAGGCGGAGGAGGCTCGCAGAACCTACTACATAAAAAAGACCAGAGAAAAAATAATCATAGACGGCAGATTAAATGAATCCTCCTGGAGACGTGCAAAGATAATCAAAGGATTTACTCGGTTTCTGGCACCCACAAAAACTCCTACCTACCAGACCCAGGCAAGGATGCTGTGGGATGATAAAAATCTTTACATAGCCTTTGAATGCGAAGATCCTGATATCTGGTCTCCTAAGATGGAAAGAGACGGCCCCTTATGGAAAGGTGAAGTGGTAGAAGTTTACATTGACCCTGATGGAGATGGAAAGAACTACAAAGAGATAGAAGTAAATCCCTTAAACCAGGTAATAGATCTGAATATTCCCTTTGCAAAAGATGGCAGGCCGGGGATACCCTGGAAAGAAGGCAGCAAATGGAATGCTCAAGGACTAAAAACAGCGGTAAAAGTTGAGGGAACGGTTAACAATCGTCAGGATAGAGACAAGAAATGGACAGTAGAAATAGCCATTCCTCTCATCAACTTTACCACAGCACCTAACATCCCTCCCCAGCCAGGTGATAGATGGAGGCTGCAGTTATACAGAATAGACCGTTCTTCCACCTTAAAGGAATCAAAGGAACTAAGTTCCTGGTCTCCCACACCCACTTTTCATGTTCCAGAGAATTTTGGGGAAATAATTTTTACGGAGTAAAGCCATGACAGGGAAAAGAATTAAAAACTGGATAAGAGTAGTAATAGGAATTCTGTGTGTAACTCTTCTATCAGGATGGGGATGGAGAAGAGACAGAGGGAAAACTAAATCAAAAGTTATTCTACGATATGTCTTCTGGGGAGATGTTAGTGAATATAGAATGAACCAGCACTGGATAAAATCATTTGAAGCGAAATATCCCAACATTAAAATAAACCCCATCCATGTCCCTGCAGGACAGGGTGTAGCAAGTAAAATCTTAACCATGCTGGCAGGAGGAACACCTCCGGATGTAATGTATATCTGGCCAGAAGCTTTTCCAGAATTCTCTCGTAAAAAAATCCTGCTACCCTTAAACAAATTTCTGGAAAGAGACGGTATCAACATAGATAGATGGTTTCCCCAGCTCATAGAACCCTATAAATCCGGAGATAAGATATATGGACTCCCTCGTTCCTGGCATCCCTATATTCTTTATTACAACAAAAACTTATTTGACGAGGCTGGTATCCCCTACCCGGATGAGACCTGGACCTGGGAGGATGTAATAGAATACGGGAAGAAACTGACCAGAGATAGAAATGGGGATGGGATAATAGACCAGTTTGCCATTGCCAATATCCCCTATCCCATCCTTGTCTGGTCCTCAGGAGGGAGTTTCT
>JALUVB010000199.1 GCA_027021085.1 bacterium | reverse complement strand
GGGGGAGAGTAGAGAGCCGCAAATCCGCCTATCCCGGAGATAACGCCGGGAGTTTTAACTTTTGTTGCCAGCTTTAATATCTTTTCGACAAATTCCTCTCCCTTTTCTATGTCCACCCCTGCTTTTTTGTAATTGATAATGCTCATAATTTACCTAAAGAGAGCAGTTTGTATCCTTGCGAATGAGGATTGATGATAAGCCCTTTATCCTGCTTCTTACTTACTACGATGTCCTCCACGTATTCTTTTGCCTGGGCAAGGCTGTCTGCTTTGAGATTTAATTTCCATATTTCACCTCTTTTCACCTCTTTTATAATTTCCCCGTATCCCCAGGTGCTCCTGAGAGAATCAAAAGCTATTCTCTCTCTGGCATCTTCCAGCCACCAGGTAAGAACTTCGGCTAAATAGTTCCCTTTTCCTTCGCCTTCCAGGCGGGGGGTCTCCTCTTCCTGCAATATCCTTAAATCCCAGAGATGTTTATTGGGATTTATGAAAATTTTCACTTTTTGTGTGAGCTCTTCACCTATCTCTTCTGCTTTCTCCCTGGTAGTGCTGACTTTTATCTTCCATATTTCCTCCCGGAATAGGGAATTTATGATTTCTTTCCACCCCATATCTTCCTTTAAGGTAGTAAATGCCGTACTGCTTATAAGGTCGGAAGTTTTGAGTCTTACTCGTATCTCAATGATATAACTCATAATGATGCTAATTTTACCATCCTTTGCCTATGCGTGCCAGTAGAAAGAGCAGGAATATTTCCCCGCTTTCTATGCTCATTCCCAGAGTATCTCCTGTAAATCCTCCCCACTTTTTCTGGAAGTATTTCCCTATCAAATAGTAGAAAAGAATAGTGAAGACTAAAACAGGAAATATTTTGAATTTGAGGATAAAGAATAATGGGATTAAAGAGAGTAAAGGATAAATTACCTCTCTTTTTGCCTCCCAGAAAAGATAACCTAATCCTTCTTTTCTTGCAGGAGTATTAGTGTAAACTATCAAAATCATTCCCAGACGGGAAAGGAGTGGGACGGAGAGAAGAGACAGGGGAAAGACTGTGATTAGGGTGTAGAATCCCAGGAATTTAAGAGAAAGAAAAGTAATAAGGGCAATTACTCCCATTACTCCGGTAGAAGGATCTTTCATTATTTTTAGAGATGATTCTTTATCTTTTCTGCTTAGAATTGCATCGAAGGTATCCGTTAATCCCTCCCAGTGCAGGCCTCCTGTAAACCAAACGCTTACCCAGAGAAGAAGGAGAGCTTCTATGGCAGGAGGCAAAGAAGAGAATAGAAGATGGGAGATATAAAGTGCTCCGCCTATTACCAATCCGACCCAGGGAAAGAAAGACAGGGAAGGAGGGAAATATTTCCCTGGTAGGGGTAAAACAGTAAAAAAAGATAGAGCAGAAAAAAACTCTCTCAGTATTCTCAATTTTCCCCCTGTGATACCTTGGCCTCCTGGAAACTTGCCATTTCATTAAGGATTCTTATTCCTGCCTCTACCAGTATCATGGCTAAAGCTGCTCCCGTTCCTTCTCCCAGGCGCAGGTCCAGATTTAGAAGAGGTTTTTTCCCCAGATAGTTTAGAGCTACTTTGTGTCCCTTTTCCACTGACTGGTGTGAGGCAATCATATATTGAGTGGATTCTGGAGCTATTTTTGCAGCAATCAGG
>JALUVB010000198.1 GCA_027021085.1 bacterium | reverse complement strand
GTTCCAGGCACGTAGGGATAGGGAAAAAACTCCTGGAACGCTATCCCTGGTGGAGAATGGAACCGCATCAGGAATGGGTGGAGACGCTATCGGCAAACAAAGAGGAATATTTCGTTCCCTATGCCGCCGGTATCCCGGGGAAACTGCGCATAATCTATTTCAGCCCTTTCTTGCCTCTGGCTAAGATAATAAACCTGGAACCCGGGGTTGCCTACCGTGCCTTTCTTTTCAATCCTTCTACGGGAGAGGAGTATGACCTGGGAAAGGTCACAGCAGGCAGGGATGGCAGCTATGAACCGCCCAAACCACCTATATTCCGGGATTGGCTTTTAGTGATGGAAGCACAATAATTCCGGCAAAATGCCGTGCACGAAGACCAGGGATACTCTCTTGCAGGCTTTTAGCGGAGGGAAATTATGAGCGGGGAGATATACCGCTCCCCACTTTACGCGGGGGAGTGGGTTCTCCTTAGAATCATTGGACAGGGAATTTACTCTACTTTTCCCGAGATACTGCTCTTGGTGAACTCTATCCTGGTATTATCATCCACCTTCAGCACTACGCTCTTTTCCTTAATATTTACCACTGTACCGTAAATACCGCTGCCGGTGATTACTTTATCCCCCTTTTTGAGAGATTGCAGCATTTTCTGGTGTTCTTTCTCCTTTTTTCTCTGAGGAAGAATGAGGAGAAAGTAAAAAATGACAAATATGAATATAAGAGGCAAAAGAGAGGTTATTCCGCCTGCTCCTCCTGCAGTGGATCCTCCCTGTGCCATTCCGTAAGCTAAATTCATTGTACCCCCCTTTTAACTGCTCTTTCCAAATCTTCTTTCTGCGCTAACTATGTTTTCCTGGCGCTTATTCTACCATAATTTGTTGTTTTCCGCTTTGTAGCTCCGTACAAAAATTTAAACTACCGTAAAATACCCAGCACCTCTTCCAATTCTTTCTTTATTTCCCGTAGTTGGTTGATTATCATACTGCTTTTAGCTTCCTCGTCCATTTTTCTCAGTGCTTTTTTGATGCCCTTGATAGAATATCCCGATTTAAGCAGCTTGTTTATTTTTTTAATCTTTTCTACCTCTTCTACCGGATACTTTCTTCTCTTTCCGCTTCGGTCAGGAGTTATCAGCCCGCAACGTTCCCAGTATCTGATGGTGTAGGGAGGAATACCCTCCTGTTCACTTACCTCGCTAATGGAAAAGTAAACTTTATTTCCCATGGTTTAATCTTTCCGGTTCCTCCCGGGGTGTCCTGAGCATCAGCGATTTCACCCCTTCTTCCGGGCTCATTCCTGCATAGAGAATCTGATATACCACTTCTGTAATGGGCATTTCAACTTTTACCCTGTAAGCCAATTCCCGGGTGGATTTTACCGTGAATACCCCTTCTGCCACTTTTTCCATGCTGGAAAGTATCTCCTGGAGGCTTTCTCCCTTGCCAATTCTTTCGCCCACCGCTCTATTGCGCGAATGAGAAGAAGTGCAGGTTACTATCATATCCCCCATTCCCGATAGCCCCCAGAACGTGGAAGGATTGCCTCCCATAGCTACTCCCAGGCGAACTATTTCGGCTAATCCCCTGGTCATGATAGCGGCCCTGGTATTGTCTCCGAATCCCAGGCCATCGCTTATTCCACAGGCTAAGGCGATAATATTTTTCAGTGCTCCTCCCAGCTCTACTCCGATGATATCAGGATTCGTGTAAACCCGGAAAAACGGGGAGATAAATATCTCCTGCACTTCCCGGGCTACTTTCGGGTAAGAAGAGGAAACCACCACTGCGGTAGGCACGCGACGGGCTACTTCTTCCGCGTGGCTTGGACCAGATAGAACTGCAAGCCTCACCTTGCCCCATTCTTCTTCTATCAGCTCTGACATTCTTTTCCCTGTTCCTTCTTCAATTCCTTTAACCACGGATACCACTATGCAGGTGGGAGGTATAGAGGGGATTTTCTCCAGGACTTTCCTTAAATAGCGGGAAGGTATAGCCACCACCAGGATATCGGTTTTTTCCACTGCTTTCCCTGTTGAAGCCGTTATCTCTATTTCCTGCGGTATCTTTATCCCGGGAAGAAACTTGTAATTTTCCCTTCTCTTTCTTAATGCTTCTGCATACTCGGGAAATACTTCCCAGAGAAGAACTTTGTAACCTTTTTGAGAGAGGTGTATAGCCAGG
Organism: bacterium; assembly: GCA_027021085.1. GTDB lineage: Bacteria > CAIJMQ01 > CAIJMQ01 > JAADFP01 > JAADFP01 > JAADFP01. The sequence continues at coordinate 3,253 of JALUVB010000198.1, read as the reverse complement.
GCAGTCCCCCAGCCACCCGCGCCTAAAATACTTATCTTTTTTTCCATAAGGTAGAAAATCTGTTTTCTTTTCCACTTATAAGCCTTTTAATGTTTTCCCGGTGTCGGTAAACGATGAGGAGAAAAGTAATAATACTCAAAAAAAGCAAAATCGGGTCCCGTTTTAAGAGGTACACCCAGATAGGCAGGGAAAAGGCGGAGAGAATAGAAGCCAGGGAAACATAGCCTGAAACAAGAAATATAAGTATCCACACTCCCGCAGATGAAAAGAGAGGAACAGGAGCTAACCCCAGGAATACACCGGCAGAAGTAGCTACTCCTTTGCCTCCTTTGAACTTCAAGACAAATGTCCAGATATGGCCTACAACACTGCCTATTCCTCCGGTAATTCCCAAAACAACGGGATTAAAATTAGCGGGAGATAAGTAGTAGCCAACCCAGACACTCGCAGTTCCTTTCAACAGGTCCAATATAAATCCTGCTATGCCCCAGCCCTTTCCGCAGGCGCGGGAAAGGTTAGTAGCGCCGATGTTCCCACTTCCCACCTGCCTCAGGTCCACTCCCCGCATTTTACCCAGGAGAAAACTGAAAGGTATGGAGCCTATGATATAGCCGGAAATAAAGACAATAATAAATCTCACCGCTTTTTCTCCACCGTTATTTTAATATTAACGCCTTCCAAAGTGAAGTACTTTCGAATTTCCTTGCTTAAATATCGCAGGAATGTCTGCTTGATGCCGTAAGTATTATTGGTGATAAGACGGAATAGGTGCGGCTCCTTGTCCCGGGGAATCACCTTGTACACCGTGGTAGCATGCAGGGGCGGCCTTCTTATCAACAGGGTTTTAACCAATTGGTTAAGTTGTTTTTGAGGTATTCTTTCCCGGAGGCGGGAGTGGATTTCCACGCATTTATCCAGTATTTTCGTTATATTCTTCCCGGTTTTTGCCGAGACAAGAATAAAAGGGGCAAAATCAAGAAATTGGAGCTCATGTTTTACCGCTTCCCGTGCTTCCTCGCGCTCTTCTTCTGAAAGCAGGTCTGTTTTATTTAGGACTACAATTACTCCTTTAGCAAGTTTCTCCACTTTCCTGGCCAGGCTCAGGTCTTCTCTTACCAGGGGACGGGAAATATCTATCACCAGGCAGGTTAGGTGGGAATGTTCTATTCCCCATTCTGCTTTTTTCACGCCCACCCATTCCAGTGATTCCTTCACGTGTGAACGTCTTCTGATTCCTGCCGTATCCAGCAAAATGAAGTTTTGCTCTTTCCAGGAAAAGGGTATCTCTATTGTATCTCTGGTAGTGCCTGGCTCTTCGTGCACTATCAATCGCTCTTCATTGAGAATTGCATTTACCAGGGTAGATTTACCTGTATTTGGTGTTCCTACGATTGCCAGGCGGATACCGGCTTCTTTTTTGAAAACAAAGGGTGGTTTAGCCATTTCTACGATTTTATCTTTTAACTTGCTAAGATTCGTCGAGTGAGGGGCAGAAATGGGAATATATTCACCCAGCCCGAGAGAATAGAAATCCATCAAATTCTCTTTGCCTTTCCGGGTGTCAATTTTTGTAGCTATCAGGATGTAAGGCTTGCCGGATTCCCTTACCATCTGGGCAATCTCTTTATCCAGGGGATTTAACCCCTCCTCTGCATTTACCAGGAAAAGGATTAAATCTGCTGCTTTCGTGAAGTAAATGACCCTTTCCTTTACTTTCTCCGAGATTGTATCCCGGGAGGAAAAATCCAGGCCTCCGGTATCTACGAGTTCAAAAACCTTGTTATCCCAGATAACTTCGCCATAGAGTGCGTCTCGTGTTACGCCTGGCTTTTCATCTATGATAGCCATTCTTCTTTTTACCAGGCGATTGAAAAGCGTGGATTTTCCCACATTCGCCCTTCCGATAATCACCACCATAGGTATATGTTTACTCATCTCTTAAAAACATTTTCTCTAAAAACCGTAAAGTTGGAGGTTTATGCTCCAGGCGGTAAAGAAGATGGCTGTAAACAATTTGTCTTAGCCTGGTTTTGTGCCTGCCGGAGATATAAATTTTCTTAATTTCCGGAAGGGGAATACGGGAAAGAATGGGGAAGACTCCTATGATTTGTTTATCCACCCGGATAGCATACTGGTCTCTCTCTCTGCATTGCTCGCAGAGAATACCCCCCAGTTTCACACTGTAAAGGGATATATCTTCTTCCTTCCTGCAAACCACGCATTTTTTAAGCTCGGGGTGAAACCCGGAAAAGTGAAGAATTTTCAGCCAGGAATAAACAGGAAAAAGAGACAGGGAAGAATTATTATTTCTATCCAGGAAATAAAGAGTTTTAAATAAAAATGAAAACAGCTCCTGGTGGGGAGGAGGGGAAATGAGGTAAGCAATTTCCAGCAGGGACGTAGCCAGGCAGAGCCGGTAAAGATTTCCTCTTATGGAAGAAAAGAAATTTACCATCTCGCAATTTCCCAGAAGATAGATATTTTTCCCCGGGTAAAGTGAAACCTTTATGTGGGAAAGGGGCAGAAGATGTGCTGTCCAGTTTTTTTCAGGGTTGCGTGCTCCTTTAACCAGGGCACGCACACTTCCCAGCTCTTTTGAAACTAAATCGACAATAAGGCTGGTTTCCCGGAAGTCATAGCTTCTTACCACTAAACACTCGCTTTCTATCATGCTAACATTTTACCAGAAAGAAGCAGCTTACATTTGTGTGTTATTGTCCCGGTAGCCAGAAGCTCCGGGACCAGTTCCCTGTCCCGGCGCATGTCGGGGCACCTATTACCCCGCCTGTATTTTGCCTTCTGGATCTTCCCTTTCCCAGTCTAACGTCTAAAGTCTACGGTCTAAGGTCTAAAATGTCCCCCCTGCTACTATCTACTCGCTACCCGCTACTTTCTCAACATTCACTATTCACTGCTTACTATCTTCCCCTCACTACTATCTACTTGCTACTCATTATCCACTCCCCAATTCCCAGCTTAGCATGGGGCAATAATTGGCTGCATTTGACAGGGCAGCTGGTTTTGAGTATAACGAAGAGAGTGGAAAGGAAAAGTGTTAGAGAGAAACTTGAACCATAAGGAGGGAGGATGGAAAGGTTGAGTGTAAAAGGATTGGCAATTGGTCTTGGCGTATCCTGGGCGATTTGCATGTTGTTTGTAGGATGGGCTTCCATATTTGGCTGGGGGGCAAAGTTCATTGAAGTAATGTCTTCAGTCTATGTGGGATTCAAACCAACCTTTGTAGGCGGCATCA
>JALUVB010000197.1 GCA_027021085.1 bacterium | reverse complement strand
GATTCAAACCAACCTTTGTAGGCGGCATCATAGGAGCTGCGTGGGGATTCATTGATGGGGCAGTAGGCGGATTGATAATCGCTGTGGTTTACAATGCTGTCACAAAAAAGACAAGGTAATCAGCGGAATGCAATTTCCGGGGCTGTTGAAAGCTTGCAGTATGATTTATCAGGTGTGAAATAGCTTTAAGAAATCTTTTCTGCCGGCAGCAGGAAGATTGTTCCGGTCTCCTCTTTCTGTAAATTGATTCCTGTCTCTTCCAGGATATGTAAGAATTCGTTTATTTCTTCTTCTTCTTCCGCCGGCGCAAGGATTATGCGGTTGTAAGACCTTCCTCCCTTGGAAATCTGTCGGAGTCCGGCAAATATGGGGACTTCATGGCTCAGTATTTCAGTCATACGTGTCGACTCTATTACGTTGGCTCCCAGGATGCCCGCTTCCACCAGGGCAGAAAGAATGTCATCCAGGAGCTCTTCCTGGTTCAGAATGATAAGTATTAATTTCATCTTAGAGCATTTTATCATAAAAATTATTTTTTTCTTATCTCCCCTGCTTTGGTGAGGATTATCCTGGTAAGGTTAGGCCCTACAACTTCTGTGATGATGGTGGTAAACAGGAGAATGTTTATCACCAGAAGGGCTAAAGTTTGGCCCTGTATTCCTGCTCCTCCGAATTCCTTCTGCACCACTATAGCCAGGGCTATGGCCACCCCGATTTGCGGGAAAAGGCTAAGTCCGACGTACTTCCTTACTTTTTCGGAAGCTCCGGATATTTTTGCCCCCAGGCTTGCTCCGCTCCATTTCCCTGCCATTCTGGCAGCAGTGTAGGCAAGTCCTAAAATGCCTATCTGGGGAAGCAGGCGGATATTCAGTTTTGTTCCTGCCAGGCAGAAGAAAGCGGCTATAATGGGGAACCCGGCGATGTTTACTGTTTCCATTACCTGGGAGAATCTTCGCAGGGGAGCAATGTTCACTGCCATCATGCCCATCGCCATAATGGTAAGCAGCTCGGAGAGGTGGAATTGTGTGGCTATACCTTCTCCTATTAAAAGCGCCCCCATGACCAGGGTAAAAGCTTCTGCGCGGTTCCGGGTTTTCTTTATACCCAGTCCGAGTAGGTAGCCGAGAACTGCACCTAATAAAAGGGAAAGTGTTATTTCTGTTATGGGAACTACCAGAATTGTATGTATGGTCAGTTTTACATGTTCCAGGAAGGAACGTGCCACGGAGGAGGCAAAGCTGTAAATCATCAATGCTATGGCATCATCACTTCCCACCACCCCCATGATAGTGGTGGTCAAGGGACCTCGGGCCCGGTACTGGTTAATAACCGCCACAGTGGCGGCGGGAGCTGTGGCAGAGGCCACTGCACCCAGTATTAGGGCAGAATATATCTTGCGGGTGAAAAGGAAGACAGTTCCTGCCACTAACAAAAAGGCAAAGAGAGATTCAAAGGTGGCAATATATACTATGGTTTTTCCCAAGGCTCTTATCCTGCTGCGGTGAAACTCTCCACCAATCAGAAGTGCTATTATTCCCAGCGCCAGGTCATTGAATATACTGGCTCTTTCTGCTATCGCAGGGGTGATTACATTCAGGAATGACCTGCCCAGGATTACTCCTACTATTACGTAGCCTGTCACCATGGGCAGGCGGAATCTGTTTACCAGTTTCCCTCCAAAGAAGGAGAGTATAATCGCCGAGCCAATTACCAAGAGAATGTGTATTTCGCCTGTCATACGGATGAGATTTTATACCTTAAAAAAAATATTTACAAGGGATAATTACCTGCAAACAGGATGTTTCAGTAATCTGAGATGGCTATAATATGCCAGGCTCCGGCACTGGAGGAATTCCTGTTAAAGGGAGTTTTAATGTAGGTGAATATATAATCCGGGGTGTTGAGGATACTCAATGGCACCAGGATATAGAATTTCTTTCTTCCTTCTCCTATCACCTTGATTGGCTGGGCAAGTTTGAGCTTTTTCTTCTGGTCAAGAATTACAGGTTTGTTGAAGAGGTTTGTTTTTAATAAGATTTTAGGCATGCGGGGAAATGGAATATCTTTCCGGTAACCGTATAGAAAGAGGGAAAATTCCCGCCATTCCTCGATCCTTTTGGAAAAAGAGATGCCAATCTTGAGATTTTTTCCCTGGATTGAATAACAGATTTCCCCGAGATGGATGTTATTTCCCGGGAGTGCCTGATTCCTGTTCCTGCTTCTGCCGGAAAACCCGCTTTTGAAGTGGGGATTTTCTTCCAGTTTTGAGAAATTGTTATGAGGGAAATCCCCGAACAACTCATTTTTTCTTACGAAAGCAATAAGCCATGCACCCCGGGCAGACATTTGGCT
>JALUVB010000196.1 GCA_027021085.1 bacterium | reverse complement strand
AGAAGCATTAATATAGCGAGGAATTTCCTCGTGAGGCACCAGTCCGGTAAAAATAACTCCTGCGTCCAGTTTATTCGCGTAGGCCTGTAAAGTTTTTTCCCTATATCCACCTCCCACAATGACAAATGTAACCTCCGGGTATTTCTTTCTCAGTATTGAGGCTGCTTCGATAAATAGCTCAACATACTGGCCGCCATGCAGCTGTCCCATGTAGAGAACAATTTCCTCCTCTGCGGAGAACCGCTTCTTTATATCTTCCGCAGGCAACCCCGGCCTGAAATTTTCCAGGTTTGCACCCACAGGGGCGCGAAAAATTCTTTCCTCAGAAATCTTCAGCTTCCTGGCCAGCTCGTACAGGTTCTGGCTGGATACTGAGATCGTCTCTACCAGATGGGGAATAGACATTTCCAGTATCCCCAGGTATCTTCCCACCAGGCGGGAAGAAGGGATATCTGCATGAAAAATCTGGTATTCCCAGTCATCCCAGTCATAATGGATAGGTCTTCCGCTCATCCATGCAGACAGGATAGCAGGAATAGAAGCATAATGGAAACATTTCTGAAAGTGGACAATATCAGCCCAGATGCTGAGTTTTATCAATACCACAAGGTTGTAAATAAAGTTACTCCATCCCCTGCCTCTTTTCAGAGAAATAACCGGGCAGGATAGGTTCTTCCAGTTCAATTCTTCATTTTTCAAGGGGAAATGGGCAAGCTTCACCTCTTCCCCTCTTTTACCCAGTTCTTCAGCTAAATAAATTATACGAGAAGTCCAGGGCTCAGAATGGGAAAAGATATCATGGGGATGTACCATCAAAATTCTCATTTTTTATTTATCCTTTCAGCACTTCAGCATGAAAAGAAACATTCATGCCAATGTTATCGCACCCTTTGCGGCAGCCTATTAACTGGAACAAGGGGGAAGATTTTTCCAGTTCTTTTCCCATACCGCGGAATTTGCGTTCCCTTTCCCCGTTCCAGATTTCCTGGAATGAGTTTTTAAAGATATTTCCTACCGGGAACTTGTGCCCTTTGCAACAGGGAATCACGCTCCCATCCGTTTCAATACGAAGATAAAGCCAGCCTGCATAACATGGTATCCTGTCCACTATCTCTGTGCCATAATTACCATACCGGGCAAAGCTCTCCAGTTCACGCTCCAGTCTTCCTCCTCCCATAAGAGTCAAGTAAGGAAGTTTTACTTCCCTTATCGCTTCTCCTGCAAAGCATTTTTTAACTCTTTTGCAATCCCCACAATCTTCGCGGAAATAGAAAAAATAAAATGCCTGTTCAGGAGTCTCTTTCAAAATGGAACGGTGCTGGCTTTTCCCTTCCGGACAATATAGTTTTAAATGCTCATTTACTGCAGTGGTGGAATTAGACCTGTCTAAAGTTAAGGTAAATCCTGGTGGCAAAAATGCTTTTTCCAGGTACCTACCGTAATCTACTATTTCCCGCCGGAGACTGTAATCAGGAAAAATTTGCAAATGCGGGGCCTCGTAGGGGTCATAGGCTTCCGGATAAGGAAAATCTATCCTCTTTTTTAGGTTCTCTATACTTAAGCCTATTTTTTGTATATCTTTCCGGGTAAAGGCAAGAAAATCTGTTCGTCCCGGAATTGTCTCCACTGCCTTAAACTCCAGCATATCTGCTCCCATAATTAGTGAATGCTCCAGCATCT